>CAYJFR010000136.1:0-6427 GCA_964369335.1 uncultured Desulfovibrionaceae bacterium
TGAGGAATATGTGCGTCCTGTAAAGGGGAAAAGAACACCACCTCTGCCCCCATCTCTTCCAAAACAGCGGGCATATCCGCATACAGAAAAGAAAAAGCCGCGTCATAGGCAATGCCTATGCGTTGCTTTGTTTTTTGCTGTTGGGGTGTGTGAAAAGTTAAAGTACAAGTTGAAGAACAAGTTTCTGGCTTTGCGAGGTAAGGCGCGCGGGCAAGTAAAGCGTCTATATGAATATGCTGTTCGGCAAAGGCTGCCAAATCCTTTTGGCGCTGAGCAGTCCATAATTGCTCTGCTCCCATATGCAAACCTAAATGCCGAGAAGACAAAGCGAATTTTTCTTCACGAGGGATATAACCCAAGACAGGCACATAATGCGGAGAATGTATGGGAAAAAGCTGTGCAAAAGCTTCTTGCAAAATATGTTTATGATTGTCACTGCCCACATGGCTACACACTATACCAGCAAAGGACAAAGATTTTTGAGCATGAATAAAGCCTGCTGCCACTGCGGCGGCAGATTGTCCCATACCGCGCACATCCACCACCAAGACTATGGGTATATTTAGCGTCTTGGCAACATGGGCAGAAGAGCCAGGCCCACCCACACCCACAGCGCCGTCAAAGAGCCCCATAACCCCCTCAGCCACAAGTACAGAGCAGTCTTGCGCTTGCTGACACATGCGCGCATAAGTGCGCAACATATGCCCCTGCTCTGCCCCCATCCAAGAATCTAAATTATACGATGGGCGTGCTGTAAAGGCGCTATGGTGTGAAGGGTCTATAAAATCAGGCCCTACCTTACATGCTTGCACCATAAGCCCGCGTGCCTGTAAGGCAGCCAAAAGGGCAAGGGTTATTGTGGTTTTACCGCACCCGCTGTGCGTGCCAGCCACTAAAAAAGCATGCTGTATAGGCATATTAAATATTGCTGCGCAAAGCCTCTTCGATGACATCCACGTCACCGACTCTGGCTTCTGCCTTTAATTCGGCATGTCCACCGTGACAACAAAGCTTTCCCGCTTTTAAATCAATAAAACCAGCACTCAACACCTTACCATAGGGCAACTGCTCACGCATATCCACATGATTCACACGACGTGGAAAGATAAAGGGAACAGGCTGACCGGAAAAATCTTCCATGATAAGATATTTCATAAAAACCTCGCTGAATAAATTGAATGGTTCTCTAACTCTTGCCCCTCGTCTTTTATAAGAGTTGGGTTATTTCTTCTTCCTATTGCGTAAGTATTCTCTCACAGCTCTATTATGTTCTGCAAGTGTTTTTGAAAAAGCGTGTTCGCCGCCATCGGTAATGGCTACAAAATATAAAAATTTGTGTTTTTCTGGAGAGATAGCCGCGCGCATAGCCGCCACACCAGGGGAACAAATAGGGCCTGGTGTTAAACCATTATGCTTATAGGTATTATAAATATTACTGGCATCATTCAAATGCGTTCGGCGTAAATTGCCGTCAAAAGCTTCACCTAAACCGTAAATAATGGTGGGATCAGCTTGTAAAGGCATTTTAATATCAAGACGATTTCTGTACACACCAGCAACGCGGGCGCGCTCTGCCCCTATGCCTGTTTCTTTTTCCACAATGGAAGCTAAAATCACAAGCTCGCGAAGTTTTTCTCTGCTAGGTTTCTTTTCTAAAGGCCAATACGGCGCCATTTTTGTCCAAAAAGTGTCCACAAGACGCCCAGCAATGGCACGCGCTGTAGCTTTATCGGGCACGTCTGCCTTTTTGAGCAAATAGGTTTCAGGCATAAGGAAGCCTTCTGCATTGGCAAAAGGAATACCGTAATGACGCAAAAATTCGTCATCGTGCACAACGGCTTTAAAATCTTCAAAGCGCACAAAGCCGTGTTGTTCTAAAAGCTTGCCTGTTTGCCACCACGTAAGCCCCTCACGTATGGTGATACGGTGCAAAATAGCTCTGCCAAGGATAAGCTCTTGCAAAATAGCGTCAGGCAACATGCCCGTATGCAGTTTAAAACGCCCTGCTTGCAATTTGCTATCAAGCTTTTTATAGCGGGCTAAAATTCTGAATTTAAAGCTGTCGCTAATGATGCCTTTTTCTTGAAGCTGTGTGGCCACTTGCTGAAAAGACGTACCGGGGACAACATCAAAGAGCACTTCTTGCCCTGGGCTTTGCATGGGTGTTTCTAAAAAGGTCTTTCCTTGCCAAAAAACATACCCTAGGCCAATAAAGCTCATAATAAGCAGTAACAGTAAGAATCGTAAAAATATTTTCATACTCGGCGCTGCTCCTTTTGTTCATGGGTTTCGGCTAAAAAAGATTGCAATATACGCACTGCCGCTTGTTGGTCCAACACGGCTTTGTGTTTTTTACCGCGCAACTGGCTTTCCCATAAATCACTACTGGCTTCTTCAGAAGAAAGCAACTCCGGCATAAGGTAGATCGGTAAAGGACAACGTCTTTGTAAACGCGCTACAAAGTTACGTACTTGTTTGGTGGTGAGGCTTTCGTTGCCGTCTTCGTATAAGGGCAGCCCTACCACTAAGGCGTGTGGTTGCTCTTCCTCTATGCAGGCAAGAAGTTTTGCAAAAAAGTCTGCTTTAAGACTCTGTGGGGGGCTGTGAATAGTACAACGGGGAAAGGCCATATGCCCTCCCCCGTCTGTTACGGCAATGCCTGTTCGCACTTGCCCATAGTCAATACACAAATATTTCAATGTACTCACTTCTTAAAAAAGTTTGCGCTTTTTCAACAGGCTGCTTACATGCCCATTTTTTCGCGTACCAATTCCATGGTCTGCTCAGCTACTATACGCGCCTTATTATTGCCATTTTCAATAACCTCATGCACAAGGTCAGGGTTATTGTCCAAAAAGATGCGGCGTGACTGTAAAGGCTCAAGGAAAGCGCGTAAATTTTCAAGGAAGATTTTCTTACAGTCCACACAGCCCAAGGAAGCATTTTGACAGCCTTCAGAAATTTCTGCTTGTTGCTGTTCAGTGGCTAAAAGCTCATGGTAGGGGAACAAGTTACACACTTTAGGATTGCCTGGGTCGCTTTTACGCAAACGTGCAGGGTCTGTGAACATGCCTTTTACTTTAGGCATAATATCATCCATTTTGTCGCGTAAGAAAATGCCGTTATTATAGCTTTTTGACATTTTACGCCCGTCTAAACCAGGGCATTTAGCGGCAGGTGTGAGTTTTGCTTCCACATCCACAAAAATCTCACCATAAAGATGGTTAAAACGACGCCCGATTTCTCTGGTCATTTCAAGGTGAGGTAATTGGTCTTGTCCTACAGGAACAAACTTGGGCAAATACATCAAAATATCTGCGCTCATAAGTACAGGATAATTCAAAAATCCCGCATTGCTCAAGTCTTTATTGGTGATTTGTTGCTGTTGTTCCTTATAAGTGGGACAGCGTTCAAGCCAAGACACAGGCGTTATCATAGACAAGAGCAAGGAAAGCTCTGCATGAGATTTTACAGCAGACTGTCTAAAGATAACACATTTGTCTGCCTCAATACCTGAAGCAAGCCAATCCTTGACCATTTCAAAAGAATTATCTTTGATGGCGGAGGGGTTGGCAAATTCACTGGTAAGGGCGTGCCAATCTGCCACAAAGAAAAAGGCTTGCGTTTCTTCTTGAAGTTGTACCCAATTTTTAAGCACTCCGAAATAATGTCCGAGGTGTAAAGGGCCTGTGGGGCGCATGCCGGAAACGGTACGTAAGGATGACACTGTCATAAACTCTCCATTATCTATTATTTTAAACCAAAAGTTGTAAGCAATATACTATTAGTTGCTGAAATCAAAGGACTGAGCACTATGCCTAAAGCGCCAGTGGCAAGTAAGAGAATCAAAATCACAAAGCCGTATTTTCCAGCGCTCATATATTGCCATGCAAGGTTTCGTGGTAAAAAATATGCCACAACCTTACTTCCATCTAAAGGCGGTATGGGGAGTAAATTGAGCCAACAAAGACCAGCATTTATCACAATCCCTGTTTGGAACATCAAGATGAAAAATATATATGTAGCGTTATTATGCCACACAGAAAAAGGCAAAAATTCAAGAAATACACGCAATATTAAGGCAAAGAGAAAGGCCAAGATAAGATTGGTCACAGGTCCAGCAAGGGACACAAGCATCATATCTTTTTGCGGATTTTTGAAATATCGAGGGTCCACAGGCACAGGCTTTGCCCAGCCAAAGACAAAAGCGCCAGACAGGCTTGTCATAACAAAGACAAGTAAGCCCATAGGGTCAATGTGGGGTACGGGGTTTAGGGTCAATCTTCCCATAAGGCGCGCTGTGGGGTCTCCGCGTTTGGCGGCTACCCAACCATGCGCTACTTCATGTAGTATAATACCCAAAAGAGCGGGTATAGCAGCAACGGCAAAGCGTTTAAATAAAAGTGCAATATCGGCATCGAACATAGTTCGCACCTTGTAGCACAAGCTTTTTTAGATGACAAGACCCAAAAGGCTCTTTTTCCTCTGGAAAAAACCATTGCTTTTATTATATAATTGAGTACTATACTTACAACAATTCTTGTGACTGAGCAGAAAAGATGCTCTTGCTTTCCAACACTTTAAACACAGAAAAAAGTATGTCTGAAACTACAGAAAGAAAATACCCCATTCCCATGATACAGGTTCGTTTGCAACCTGAAGAAAAAGTTTTTCAACTGGAACGTCCCAAAACAGCACGCCAATTATTGGAAAAACTCGGTCTGCGTGAAGAAACAGCCCTTGTGGTTCGTCAAAATCAATTACTCACCCCTGATGTGCGTATTTATGGCGGCGATGAGATATTGGTGCGTAAGGTCACCTCATCAGGCTAGAGCATATTCACATAAACGCCTTTTCGGTTATCTCTGCGTCAGATTTCACGAGCTTTTTCGGTCATGTATGCCTTTATACACTCCCTCAAAGCTCGTTCATCTTCCTTGATATAACACGAAAAATCATTTTATGTGAACACGCTCTAGAAGCTCTCTCTACAAAGAAAAAGGCATGGATTGCTTCGCAAAGCATCCAGAATAAGCAAAAAACACCATAACGCCCCTTATAGGTAAGAAAAAATGCAGTATCATATTCGTTTCGACGCCCCCACAAAGACGTTACACTTACTTGATCAACGCCATTTACCCACACGAGAAAACTTCTTTGTCTGCGTTGATACCCCCACAACCATAGAAGCTTTACAGGTTATGGTGGTTCGCGGTGCGCCAGCCATTGGCGTTACCGCCGCCTATGGCTGCGTTTTGGCCCTACACGAAGCTATACAAACAGCACCGCAAGCGTGGCAAAATAAGCTTGAAACCTTGCTTACCAGTCTTGCTCAAGCCCGCCCCACAGCTGTCAATTTAGCGTGGGCTGTGCAACGTATGCGCGCTTTGTGGCAATCCACCCTTTCTTCTGCGGAACTAGAGACACTTTGGCTAGCAGAAGCACAGCGCATTCATGAAGAAGATATAGCTTGTTGCAAAAGCATAGGTGTACACGGCGCTACGTGCATTGAAGACGGCGCTACCATTATGACCCACTGCAACGCAGGCGCTCTTGCCACAGCGGGCTATGGTACGGCCTTAGGCGTTATTCGCGGCGCTATAGACGCGGGCAAAAAGGTCAAAGTTATTGCCAATGAAACACGTCCATTTTTACAAGGGGCGCGCTTAACCGCCTATGAATTGGCACAAGACCATATTGAAGTGTCCGTAGCCTGTGACAATGCTTGCGCCCTGCTCATGCAAAAAGGTCTTGTGGATGTGGTGGTAGTAGGTGCAGACCGCATTGCCGCCAATGGCGACGCCGCCAATAAAATCGGCACCTATGGCGTTGCCCTTTTAGCAAAAGCTTTTAATATTCCTTTCTACATAGCAGCGCCCCTTTCTACCATAGACAGAGAAACGCTCACAGGCGCGGACATTCCTTTAGAAGAACGTCCCGACTCTGAAGTGACGCATGTGGGTGTGACGCAAATTGTGCCCGATAATGTGCCCGTATTCAACTTTGCTTTTGACGTGACACCAGCCGAACTTATTACAGGCATTATCACAGAAAAAGGCGTGTTGCGTGCGCCCTATACTGAGTCGATAACGGAAGCTTTTAATAAATAATATTCTATGTGTGTTTTGCACCTTTGTAGTCAGGAAACACACGCGTACATATCACAGGCGGCGGCACAGGAAGCATTTTCTGGGCTGACGCCTGTATTCTTTTGGTGGGAACATTGCCCGTCTGGTGAGGGCTACAGCATAGCCCAGTGGTGTCATGAGCATATGGCGCAATTACAAGAAGAGCTCACAGCATGTATGCACAGCATAGGACACAGCCCCATACAAGACAGAGAAGTGCAGGCGTGGTTAACAGCAGGCGACACGCTTTCCCATTGGTACACTTCGCTCTTATACGAAAAACACCCTAAAATGCTTCC
>CAYJFR010000137.1:0-6394 GCA_964369335.1 uncultured Desulfovibrionaceae bacterium
TTGCCACGCCTTATTGAACTTAAAAAGAAATATGACTGTATGCTCATGGTGGATGAAGCCCACTCTTTAGGTACTTTGGGCGCCACAGGTCGCGGAGCACGCGAACACTTTGGCATCAATCCCAGAGATGTAGACATGTGGATGAGCACCTTGAGCAAATCCTTATGTGGCTGTGGTGGCTTTATTGCTGGCAGTAAAGAGCTTATTGAATACCTCAAATACGGTTCACCAGGCTTTGTTTTCAGCGTGGGCATGTCTCCTGTGCTCACAGCGGCAAGTCAAACAGCTTTGGAAATTATGCTGCGTGAGCCAGAACGTGTGCGTAAATTACAGCATATCAGCAAATATTTCTTAGAATACGCACAAAGCCTTGGTTTAGACACAGGCGTAGCCCAAGGCTATGCTAACGTGCCAGTCATCGTGGGAGATTCCATGGTTGCTGGATTTATGGCCAATGCTTTATTCAATCGCGGGGTTTACGCCATGCCTATCACCTTCCCTGCTGTTAAAGAAGGTACAGCGCGTTTACGTTTCTTCTTATCCGCGGCACATTCGGAAGAAGACGCCCGTCGTGCTTTGGACATCACTGCTGATGAGCTGCCCAAAGTAACACTTATGGTAGAAGAAATCCGAAAAAAAATGGAAGAAGAAGATAAGAAAAAGAAAGAAGAAAAAGAAAAGAACAAAAACACAGAACAATAATTCCTTCTTCTTACTGCATAATATACTAAAGCCCTGCATAAAAAAGGGTTCAGACTGCTGACAAAGTCCGTCTTTTTTTACAAAAGACGGACTTTTTATATACTACTTACATTTTTCTCTTACGGCGTAGATTTCTTTCTTCCATAAGAAATTTCCCCGTCACAGAATTGGGATCAGCCACAATGGCTTCTGGCGTACCTTGCGCCACAATGCGCCCGCCATTTTCGCCGCCGCCAGGGCCTAAATCCAGCACATGGTCAGAGGTGAGAATAACGTCAGTATTATGCTCAATGACCACCACCGTAGCGCCGCGCTCTACCAATTTATGTAATACGCTGATAAGCTTACCCACTTCATGCATATGCAAGCCCGTAGTAGGCTCATCAAGAATATACAGCGTCCCCGGCAAGGATTTTTTGCCAAGCTCACGCGATATTTTAATGCGTTGCGCTTCCCCACCAGAAAGAGTGGTGGCAGGTTGCCCCAAGCGTATATAATCTAAGCCCACATCTTTCAACACAGCAAGGCGCCGTTCCAAAGCGGGATAATTTTCAAAGAAATTGTGAGCTTGTTCCACAGAAAGGTCAAGCACTTCGGCAATATTCAAACCTTTATAACGCACTTCTAAGGTTTCGTGATTATAGCGCTTGCCCTTGCATACATCGCATTGCACATACACATCAGGTAAAAAGTGCATCTCCACACGAATTTGCCCATCACCATTACAAGCTTCACAACGCCCACCACGTACATTAAAACTGAAACGACTGGCAGTATAGCCGCGTTTACGCGCGTCGGTGGTGGAGGCAAAAATATTGCGGATTTCGTCAAAAATCTTTGTATAGGTGGCGGGATTAGAACGCGGCGTACGCCCAATGGCACTTTGGTCAATGGAAACAATACGTTCAATGCTTTCGTGTCCGCTGATACCCGCAATAATACCGGGTTGATCTACGCGTATGCCTTGTGAAAGCGCCATATGTTTATACAGCGTATCCACCACCAGAGAAGATTTTCCTGAGCCAGAAACACCAGTAACACAAGTCAGCACTCCCAAGGGAATATGACAATCTATATTTTTAAGATTGTTGGTGGTAATACCCTTGAGCGTAAGCATACCCTTACCCTCGCGCCTTTCGTCAGGCAAAGCTATACCCATATCACCGCGTAAATATTTAGCGGTGAGCGTATTCGCCGAATTCATAAGCGTAGGCACATCACCTAAAAAGACTAAATCACCACCAAAAGAGCCAGAACCTGGCCCCAATTCAATAACGGTGTCTGCTTCGCAAATGGTGGCTTCGTCATGCTCTACCACCAGCACAGTATTGCCGCGTTGTTGTAAGGAACGTAAAGTACCTATAAGGCGCTCGTTGTCACGCGGATGTAAGCCGATGGAAGGCTCGTCAAGTACATAGGTCACGCCCACAAGCCCAGAGCCTAATTGTGATGCCAAGCGAATACGCTGCGCCTCACCGCCGGAAAGGGTGGACATGGAACGCCCCAAAGAAATATATTCTAGCCCCACATCATGCATAAAGTGCAGGCGATGATGCAATTCTTTGAGTAAAGGCTCGGCAATAAGGGCGTGTCTTCCAGTAAAACTCTGTGTGTCCAGCCATTCCAAAGCCTTTTCCACAGAAAGGCGGCAAAAAGTGTCGATATTACTATCGCCTACACGCACCGCCAAGGCTTCAGGACGTAAACGCGCCCCTTGACATTGAGGGCAATAGGTAGACTGTCTGTAGCGTGCAAGGGTCTCGCGCCACGCATCGCCGTATTGCATACCTTTTTCTAAAAGAGGAATGACCCCCGTCCAGCGCTCAGTGGTAATGGGTACGGCGCCTTGCCCTTCTTCGCTATGTTGTGCAAAGTTTTCGCTGTTATAGTCACCTTGCGCGTCCAGTGCCACATTACCACCCATCCAATTACGACGCAGACCTTGCGAACTTTGGGCAGGTTTGCCCTTGGCGTCTTCACCATAAAAAAGCGCGCTGAGAGCTTTGGGGCTAAAATCGGCAAGAGGCGTGTCTAGGGTGAATTTCCAACGCTTACCAAGAGCAGTCAGTGCTTCGGCATAGCGAGCAAACATTTTGGCAGAAGCCCACGGTAAAAGCGCACCGCCAGCAAGGGAAAGCCCTTTATTGGGCGCTACTAATAAGGGTTCAAAATAATCCACTGTACCTAAACCCACGCAACGCGGACACGCGCCTTGAGGACTGTTAAAAGAAAAAAGCTGTGGGCTAGGCGCAGGAAGAGACAAGCGGCATTTCTTACACACGGAGGCGGTGGCGTGGGTAATGTCTTCGCCTTGTGTTCCTTTAGCGTTGGTGGCGTCGGGCAAATGTAATATAATACGCCCCTCACCATAGCGTAAAGCCAACTCTACAGAGTCTGCCAAACGCCCTCGAATACCGTCTTTATTAACAAGACGGTCAACCACAAGTTCAATACTATGCTTTTTATTTTTATCAAGGGCGGGTACGTCTTCTAAGGTCATGATGTCACCATTGACACGCACGCGCACAAAGCCTTCTGCTTTCAATTTTTTGAAGCGATCGGCATGGGTTCCCTTTTGATGCTCCACCAAGGGCGCCATAAGAATAAATTTTGTGCCTTCAGACAGTTGTAATATGTCTTCAATGATTTCATCGGCGGCGCGGGCTTCAATGGGTTCATTGCATTGAGGGCAGTACATGCGCCCCAATCTGGCGAAAAAAACGCGCAAAAAGTCATAAATCTCCGTCACTGTGCCCACGGTAGAACGCGGATTACGTGCTGTGGACTGTTGCTCTAAGGAAATGGCAGGAGACAGCCCTTCAATTTTTTCCACAGCGGGCTTATTCATTTGTGGTAAAAATTGACGTGCATAGGCTGAAAGTGATTCCACATAACGGCGTTGTCCTTCAGCATAAACAATGTCAAAAGCAAGGGTGGATTTTCCCGAACCAGAAGGCCCACAAATGACAACAAGAGCGTCACGAGGAATATCAAGGCTAATATTTTTCAAATTATGGTGGCGTGCACCTTGGATGGAAATGCAATTTTTCATGGGGCAAAAGTAGTGCTTAAATATGCCTTTGGCAAGGTGACAAAGCGAGATTTTATAAGGAAAGGTTGACTAAATAGAAAATTTCCTCTTTGGCAAAGATAGTGAATTGTGGGAAGCGCTCAGTATATATAGACATATATAAGTGTTTCACAAGGCGAACTTAACGCAGTTAGAGGGCAACAAGGCATTTAATCAGTGTTTCCTTAAAAAAACTTCGTGGAAATTTTACCTTAAATGGGATATATTAGGGAAACAGATTTCAACGACTGCTTACAATGCATAAGGAGCTCTATATGCGCGAAATTCAGGCAGAAAACATTACCAAGGCGGTGGCAGAGCTTGCCATTAAGGCTTGCTGTAAACTTCCTTCCGATGTGTATGAAGCCTTCAAAGAGGCTCAAGAACAAGAACCTTCTCCAGTGGGGCAAAATATATTGGGACAGCTTTTGCTTAATGCTGATATTGCCGCCAACGAAAATATTCCCATCTGTCAAGATACGGGGCTAGCTGTGGTCTTTGCTGATGTAGGTCAAGACCTGCATATTGTGGGCGGCGATTTTGAAACTGCCATTCATGAAGGGGTGCGTCGAGGCTATACGGAAGGCTATTTACGTAAATCCTGTGTAGAAGAACCACTTTTTGAACGAAAAAATACCAAGGATAATGCACCAGCCATTATTCATACACGTCTTGTACCAGGGGATACTTTACGCTTGCGTCTTGCTCCCAAGGGTGCAGGTTCAGAAAATAAAAGCGTGGTGAAAATGCTTGTGCCTGCTGACGGCATTGAAGGCGTGCGTCAAGTGGTGCTTGATGCTGTAAAACTTGCCGGCCCCAACTGTTGCCCCCCTATGGTCATAGGTGTGGGTATTGGTGGTAATTTAGAAATGGCCGCCATCTGTGCAAAACGCGCAGCCGCACGGAATATTGACACACAAAACCCTGACCCACGCTATGCGGCTTTTGAAAAAGAGCTCTTGGAACTCGCCAATAAAACAGGTATTGGCCCACAAGGATTAGGAGGTATTACCACAGCATTACGTGTGCATGTGGAATGGTATCCTACGCATATTGCTTCCTTGCCAGTGGCGGTGAATATTAACTGTAATGCGGCGCGTCATGCGGAAGTTATTTTGTAAGGAGTGTACACATGTCTACAGAAAGTAAACGTATAACAGCCCCTTTTGATGATGCCACAGCGCGCTCCTTGCGCGCAGGCGATCGTGTGCTTATTTCTGGTGTTATCATGGCGGCGCGTGATGCCGCACACAAAAAATTGGTAGAAACTCTTGATGCAGGCGAAGCTTTGCCCGTAGACCTCACCAACGCTGTTATCTATTATGTAGGGCCTTCCCCCGCCAAACCCGGTGAAGTTATCGGCGCCGCTGGCCCTACCACTTCGGGGCGTATGGATGCCTATACACCGCGTATTTTAGAACAAGGGGTGCGCGGTATGATTGGCAAAGGCTACCGTAAACCAGAAGTCATTGAAGCTATGAAAAAATACGGTGTGCCTTATATGGCAGCTGTGGGCGGTGCTGGTGCGCTTATTGCCAAAAGCATCAAAAAATATACGGTGCTTGCCTATGAAGACCTTGGTCCTGAGGCTGTGGCGCTTATGGAAGTGGAAGATTTTCCCGCCATTGTGGTCATAGACTGTGACGGCAATGACTACTATGAACAGGGGCAAATGCCTTATCGTAAAATATAGCAAGACACTTTTGTGTGTTGTATTATATACAGTTAACTATAAATTGGAAACTTTTTTCTCTTTATGGGTCTTGCCTAGTGCAAAAAAAGACTTTATATAGCAAAAATGAAGTTAAGACTCACTTTTCATTATTTAGCATCACAAAGGAGCTGTTTTATGCGTGCTTTGCTTTCTTATGGTGTATATATAGCTCTTTTTTTTATGTTGCAATCCTATGCGCAGGCAGGTGCGGTGCAGGTGCAGAGTTTAGTTCCTATGGACGGCGTATCTATTTCAAAGTCGGGGCTTGAATCTTGGAAAAAAGAAGGTATTTCCACAGTGAATGACCATTCTTTATGGGAAAAAGGCGCCTCTCCCGAAGAGTTATTGCGTCGCGATATTGCGCCGACTCCGTCAGTGGCGGCGCCATCACCAAACACTTTGGGGCCCACACAACCTGCCAAAACAGGGCAAGCTTCTGGGCAAGAAGACCCTAATTTACAATTGGCAGGGGGTGCTATTAAAGGTGACTCTGAAGCCATAGGAAGTTCTTGGCGTCGTCCTACAACAGAGTCCATGGCCATTGACGAAAATCCGCTCAATGAGGGGCATGAAGTCTATGGCGCTTATGGGCAAATGGTGAAGGATGAAGATTTTAAAATGTCTGTAGGTCCTGAATTGCATGTACCGGAAGAAAGCTCTAGTATTTTAGGTGAAAGTGGCCCAGACAACTCTGAGCTTGGCGTAGGTATGAAATTACAATGGGGTTTTTAAAGCTCTTTACATAACCTGATATAAAAAGCCTTGTTCTTTGGAGCAGGGCTTTTTATATGATATATGGGCTCTCCCTCAAAGAAAGGGCACAAAAAAAGCGCTTATTTTCATAAGCGCTTAGATTTTTTGCTGGTGGGCAGTGAGGGGATCGAACCCCCGACATCCGCCTTGTAAGG
>CAYJFR010000138.1:0-6381 GCA_964369335.1 uncultured Desulfovibrionaceae bacterium
TGTTAGACATAGGTGACTCCTTCTGTGCTTACCAAGGGAAGACTGGGCCGCGAGTAGCGCCGCCTCTTTTAATGGCAAAGTCCATGCCCACTTGACCGCGGGACATGAAGAACAATACAATGTGAGATAACTTTGTAAACGGTGCTACAATAAGGAACACGTTACCGCTGATAAGGTGGATAAGTGTCCACATATCGCTAGGAGAAAGACGTGCCATAAGACCGGAAACAAAAGGAAGAATAGTCAAAACTAATACCATCCACTCTTTGAAGCCGGTAAGTTTGCGAGCTTCTGGAACGGCCACACGACGGTATACCAAGATACCAAGCCCGCCCAAAGCTGCAAAAGTAAGAATGTCAGCAAAGCCCATAGGAAGACTTGGCAAGCTGATGCCAGTGGCGCTTTCTAAAAGTACAGTGTGACCTACTAAGAAGAAAGGCAACAAAATTGCACCAATGTGCAATAAGAAGAAGCCTGCCATCATAAGAGGTTGTTGACGCCATCCTTGTGTGCCGCCAGGAATAAGCCAAGCAACAATAGAAGAAAATGCACCGCGAAGACCACGAGCCATGTTAGGCTTGTAAGCTACGCGCTCTAAACGCCAATCAAGACCATTGATGTAGAGCACTACACGCGCAATCATGCCCACCACAAAGACGAGCAAAGAAATGACAAAAGCTGGGCCAGTGAGAAAATCTAACATAATAACTGCCTCCCAAATGGCTTATTGTGCAGCTGCTTGCTTAGCAGCAATGTCTGAATTGTGACAGCTACGACAAGAAGCTAAAGCTGGGCCTGTAGGTTTGCCATCGGCAACCTGAGCGTGACACTTCACGCAGCTTGCGTGTACATAAGCCATAACTTCATCAGCAGATTTTTCTTCACTGTCAAGGAAGTATACATCACTTGAGGTGTGACAGCTTTCACAGTTGTCTTCAAGAGCTGCAATGTGCAAGTCGTGTGAAAAAAATACTGGAGGCATTTTATCGGCCTTCAATGTTTCAAGCGCGAAAGGGATACGTTCCACTTCTTCTGCACTTTTAGCCTCATCCACCATCATAACTGGGGCAATAGCGAACATTGCAAGCAACGCTGCCATAAGCCCGAGTTTTACGACCCTAGCCTGTTTTTTCATGCCTACTCCTATAAATACTAGGATGATAATACGTTCTGCTAAACACAGAACACAAACACAGACCGTGCACAAGAACCATCCTTAGCACACGGTTTACCAAATCCAACAATTCGAGCAAAGCTCGAACAATATGACTCATTAGCTTTGCTAGAAAAAGCCTATAACAAAATTCATACGTAAAATCACTCTTTTTTTTTACCTTTTCAAAATGCTCTTTTATAAGACCATGTGACGTATCCTTTGTCTCTTTTCAAGACTTTTTTCCTTATAACATACCATATTAACATATTTCATGCAGAAAAAGAACTTTTTCTCGTCATCATTGTGTCCTTTACGTAGCATTTTTGTGACAATATTTTTTTTACTAGATTGTTGCGTACAATATACGTATACTCAAAGGGCTTTTATAAAAACAGAACTCATGATTTTTGTTATGAGTAGACAATCTTTTATTTCATGATTTTCACAGGGAGCATTACATGCAAGATATTGACTTATCAACATATACATCAGAAGAAGAAAGCGGAGCTATGCAAGATGACAGCGCAGAGGTGCAAACAGCCCCTCCCATTCACTGCACATCTTCTCCCCTTGTTCATGCTGACGAAAAGCAATGTACTCTCAAAGAAATCGAAGAACTTTCTTGCCCCGGCCTTTTTTTCAACCGAGACATCAACTGGCTTTCTTTCAATGCCAAAGTTTTGCAAGAAGCCTTAGAACCTAGAGTGCCACTTTTAGAGCAACTCAAATTTCTCAGTATTTTTTACAACAATCTGGACGAATTTTTTATGGTGCGTGTGGCAAACCTTATGCGTCAGTATATGAATAATGTACTTAATACAGCCCCTGACAAAATTCCTCCGGGACGACAACTGGCAGAAATCCGCCGTCAGACCTTGCGCCTTATGGCCATTGCCCATGACCATTGGCAAAAAAAGCTGTGTCGCCAGTTGCGCGACCGTGGCATTCGCATTGTGCGTTATGCGGACTTAACTAAGAGACAACAAAAATTTCTTGATGATTATTTTATGGATGAGGTTTTCCCCATACTCACCCCTCAAGCCATTGACCCCAGTCATCCTTTGCCCATTATCACCAACTTGAGCCGAAATCTTGTGGTGCATTTGCGCGACAAGCACGGCAACAATCGCTACGCCCGTATAAAACTGCCCAATAATATTCCGCGCTTTTTATTTATTCCACGCACTAAAGACGCAAAAACCTACGCCGCGCTGGGCTTTTCTGCCAATGCACGCGATAATGACATTATCTTCAGTGATGACCTTATTAAAGAACATCTGCGCAGTCTTTTTGCCGGGCACGAAATTGTGGCTATAGGTTCGTTCCGTATCACGCGCAATACAGATATTGAAATTGAAGAAGATGAAGCCGACGATTTGCTAGAAGCCATCCGCGACTTAGTCAACCAGCGCCGTTTTGGTGATGTGGTGCGCCTTGAGGTTTCTGAAGACACCCCTACAGATTTACGCCGCTTCCTTATGGAACATCTGGAGGTACGCCCCTTCCAAGTGTACCGTATTAAAGGCCCCATGGCTTTTTCTGAAATGATGGAATTATACGGTCTGGACAAGCCCGGCCTCAAAGACGAACGCTTAACTCCCTATGTACACCCTGTCTGTCGCGACGAAAACGACTTGAATATTTTTGATGCCATAGCGCAAAAAGATATTTTACTCTACCATCCTTATGACAGCTTTTTGCCTGTGCAAGAATTTATTCGCCGCGCCAGCGTAGACCCCGGCGTCATTGCCATTAAGCAAACCTTATACCGTGCAGGCAATTCCTCTCCCATTGTGGACGCCCTTATTCACGCGCGCACTATGGGCAAACAAGTGACCGCGGTGGTGGAGCTTAAAGCGCGCTTTGACGAAGAACGCAATATCACATGGGCTGAGGAAATGGAAAAAGCCGGTGTGCACGTGGTTTATGGTATGCCGGGAATGAAGATTCACGCCAAGCTGTGTCTTGTGGTGCGCCGCGAGCCGCAAGGTGTGCGCCGTTATGTGCATTTGGGCACAGGCAATTATAATCCGTCCACAGCCAAAATTTACACAGATTTAGCTCTGTTTACAGCGCATCCAGAAATCTGCGCCGATGTCAGTGATATATTTAACACTATGACAGGCTATGCAGAACAAGAAAGCTACAGACAACTTTTAGTGTCTCCCGACTATATGCGCCATAAAATAGTGGAAGCCATTGAAACAGAAATAGCCCACCATAAAGCACATGGCGGCGGAAAAATCTTTATAAAATGCAATCAAGTGGCAGATAAAGAATCTATCCAAGCCTTATATAGAGCTTCTATGGCAGGCGTGCAAGTGCGTATGCAAATCCGCGGCGTGTGTTGTTTACGCCCTGATATACCTGGTATTAGCGAAAATATCGAAATAACCTCTCTTGTGGCAAGATTTTTAGAGCACCCAAGAATCTATTATTTCCACAATGGCGGACAAGAAAAAGTTTATATGGGCAGTGCTGACCTTATGCCGCGCAATCTTGACAGACGTATTGAGACTCTTGTACCTATTCTTGACCCTGATTTACGTAAGCAAGTACGCGATGAAATACTGCTCACCCATCTTGACGACACAGCAAAAGTTTATGTTTTACAAGAAGATGGGAGCTATATACGCCGTAAAGTCGCCAAGGGTGATACGCCTTTCAATGCGCAAAATGAAATGTTACGCATACGCGAAGGCAAATAACAGTCCGTTAACACATGGAGTTTTCAACAAACTCATAAGGACAGTGGCATTATGAAAAACAAAGAACAAGTTGCGCTTTCTCCTGTTTTAGTGGAATCACTGGAACACGGCGCTCGTGTGGCGTCCTATGCCAAGGAAATTTTCCTTGCCCTCAGCGATCTACACAAATTGCCTAAAAAATGGCTGCGCATACTCCATTTAGGCGCACAATTACACGATATTGGCTGGTTGCAAGGCAAACAAGGGCATCACAAACTTTCTGCCTCCATGATACGGGCAGGAAAAATTCATGACACGCAAGACTTGCCCATAGCTGTACCTCAAGATATTCGTCATCTTGTGGCATTGGTGGCGCGCTATCATCGCCGTGCCGAACCTCATATACGCCAGAAAAGATTTGCCGCGCTCCAAGAAAAAGAGCGTCAGGCAATGCTCTACCTTGCTGCCATTATTCGTCTTGCAGACGCACTTGACTACAGCCATACAGGTTCGGTACACCACATACGCGTACAACGCACCCCAACACATGTGCTTTTAGAACTCACTTGTCATCAAGACTGTCACAGTGAAATTTCTCGCGTTGCCGTAAAAAAAGAACTTTTTTGTAAAGTTTTTCAGCAAGATGTACTGTGCAACCATACAGTACTCCAATAATATATACTCTTACTTTATGAGGCAGTATGAACGATACATCTTCCATTGTAAAAAACATGTCCTTTGCTGTGCCTTTTCCACAAAATGGACCCAAGGTTATAGGTATTATTGATCTTGGCAGTAATTCTGCGCGTTTACTCTTAGTAGAAGTAGCATCTGACGGCGCCTATAAAGTTCTTAATCGCGTCAAACAAATGGTGCGCCTTGGCGAAAATGCTTTTACCGAAAAACGCCTCCAAGAGCCTGCCATGCAACGCACGCTTTTTGTTTTACGCTCTTTTATGGATATGTGCCGTAATTATGGCGTCACAGAAATGCTCCCCATGGCCACTGCCGCTGTGCGTGACGCGTACAATGCACAAGAGTTCTTAGCACGCGTGCGTGAACAAGTGGGTCTTGATTTGCAAGTTATCTCAGGCCATGAAGAAGCACGCCTTATTTATCTTGGTGTTTCCAGCGGATTACCTGAAAATCTTGAATTTAGAGGATATATTGATATTGGCGGCGGCAGTACTGAAGTAGCTGTGGCAAATCCTCGCGGAACGGAATGCCTCGACTCACTCAAAGTAGGCTGTGTTCGCGTTACCAACCGTTTTTTGAACGATTACCCCGACACCGTGCCCAAACATATCTTTGCCGCCATGTGCAGTTATGTCAAAAGCAAAGCCAGCCACACCACAGGGCGTTTGAGAAATTATAAAATCGCAGAATTAGTGGGCAGTTCGGGCACAGCCTTAGCTTTGCAAAATATTGCGCACCGCTTACAATTCGGTTCAGCGCCCACCTCAGAACAAAATATATTGACCATCGAAGGCCTACGCCTCGCCATTCAACATATTTGCGCACTGACAGCAGAAGAAAGGCGCGCTCTACCAGGCATTAATAGCCGTCGCGCTGAGGTTTTAGTGGCAGGAGCTGCTATTTTACTGACGCTTATGGAAGATTTCCATTTCTCACAGCTGACCGTAAGCACACGAAATTTACAAGACGGCATCCTTATAGACTACCTACAAAGACAAACGGAAAATACAACACAGCTGGGAAATTCTGTGCGTAGAAAAAGCGTCTTACAATTGGCAAAACGCTGCCATTATGAAGTGCAACACGCCAACCATGTGGCAAAGCTCACCTTACAAATGCACGACTCTGCTGTAGATATGGGGCTTATTCGTTTAGACCATCATGCAAGAGAACTTCTCTATTATGCCGCTATGTTACATGACATTGGAATTTTTATTGCCTATGCCAAGCACGCCACGCACGGGGCATATATTCTTAATAAGTCTGAACTGTTAGGATTTACAGAAGATGAAATCGAATTTATGTCAACGCTCATCAGTATGCACAATATAAAACTTGGCAAGAAAAATTCTAGTCTTATCCCCAAGGGAGCGGGCTTACGTCAACACTTGCAATATTTCCCCATTTTCTTGGCCTTGGCAGAAAATATGGACCGTTTGCATTGTTCTAACGTGCAAGAGACGCATTTTATACGCGTCAAAGACCAGCTTTCGCTTATTGTCAGCGGTAAAAATATCAGCCCTGTGGAAATTGAAGCCGTTTCGCATATGGACAAACTGCTACAAAATGCCGCCGCGGAAAAAGTCACCATACATTTTACAGCGCTTACTTTATAACATGCTACCATAACGTATATTTCTGAGCTTACTGTGTGTAAATACGGTAAGCTTTTTTTATAATAAAATACCGCTCTCCCCTCACAAGCTCTTGCTAGATGTTGCGAAGGCGTGTATTTTTAAACGGCAGAATATATTAATAGCCTAGTATTTTACTAACTTTTTTTGTAGGAGAAGATCTATGATTATCGGCGTTCCCAAAGAAATTAAAGCTAACGAAAACCGC
>CAYJFR010000139.1:0-3338 GCA_964369335.1 uncultured Desulfovibrionaceae bacterium
AGTTGTGGAAGTGGATGTGAAGCGCGGGCGTATTACTTTGAGCATGAAAGATTAGAAATAGGCATGATTTTTTGTTGAGGGAGAACCTTTTTTAGTCTCCCTCACAAATGAGGACAAGCCCCCCAGTAAAAACTATTCCATAAAGCGGCAAATATCCTCAACGTCTTTACGCGGTGTTGCGGCGGTTTCTTGTGCAGGATACCCATACACAATAAGGGCGGCTACGGTTTCGTCTTCAGGAAGCTCTGCAATTTTAGCAAGCTGCACATCATCAATAACACCCATAATGCACGTTCCCACCCCATAAGCATGGGCGGCAAGGCAAAAAGTTTGGCAAGCAATGCCAGCATCAAAGACTTCCCAAACGCCTGCCTTAGTTGTGGCAAATTCGTTCTTTTCTGGGTCAAGCTTGCCACTTTTTCCCTTCACAAAAGACAAAATAGCCACATTCTTTGCATTTTTTAAGGTGCTGATGTTATAGGCAAAATCATTAACACCGTCGGTAATGCACTGGGCTATTTTTTCTGGATTGCTGATAAGCGTATAACGCGCAATTTGATAATTGGCCCAAGAAGGAGCAAAACGTGTGGCGTCCATGACTTTTTGCATAACCTCTTTGCTCACCACTTCATCTTTATAAGCGCGTACACTTCTACGCTCTTTCAATAAGGCAATGCCTTGTGTATTTTCCATTATAAACTCCTTTTTTTGTGGAAATGTAAAAACAAACTCTAGTCAGTCCGTCAGGCTGTTCAAAAAGTGTAAAGTGCGAGGAAGACGAAGTTTTTTGCGAAAGGAGCGTATACAGACATACGTGACTGGAGCAAAAAACAAGTCTGACGAAGCAATTTGCGCTTTTTCAACAGCCTGTTAGTCAGCTAATTGCTTGGCTTCGTGAATAACCACATCCGCCTTGCCTTGCAAAGCTTCAGCCAGTTGCGCAAAATGCGCGCTCTTCATATGCATTTCAAGAGCTTCGGCGCTTTCCCACTTTTCATAAAAAATAAAAGTGTCCGCGTCTTTTATATCTTCATGCAAGACATACAATCTGCAACCTGCTTCGGCACGCGTGGGGGCGAGAATTTCTATAAGCGCTTTACGCACCACATCTCTTTGCCCTTCTTTGGCACGCACCACAGCCACAACACTTATTTCACTTTGCATACTTTGCTCCTTTATTCAGTTGTAACAATATATGTTACAACAAAAAAAGTAGCATGCAAGTAAAGCACTGTCAACGCGCTTTAAAAACATTTTTTACATTTATTCATGTGTCTTTGCACATAGAGTGCATAAAGAGTTGACACAAAAAAATTCTAAACGTAAACAAATACGGAGGTTTTTTATGCGTATACCTTCTCGTTTTACCCTAGCTATTCATGTTATGCTGTGCATTGCACACTTTAATCAAAAATACAAAATAACTTCAGATTTTTTAGCCCAAAGTACCAGCTCTAACCCTGTAATAATTCGGCGTATTTTAGGACAGCTCAAACGTGAAGGGCTGGTCGAAGTGCGTGCGGGGGTTGGTGGTGCTTTTATCACCAAAAATCTTGAAGACATCAGCCTTTTTGACATATTTTTAGCCGTTGATGTTATGGAAGAGGAATATTTTCACGTACATAAAACGGAAGGCTGCCCTTGTAAATTGGGGGAAAATATTCAAAACATTTTAGTCACCCACTTGCAAGAAGTGCAAAATGCCATGAATGAGCAAATGCGTAAAACAACGCTAAAACAGCTCTTTGATGAGGCCGATACGTATTTATAAAATATCAAATAACTGCATGTAATTCTATGCAGATACTAGAAAACTCTGGAGAGCATATGCATTTTCAAAAGAAAACGTCCCTAACCTTTCTCTGGTTTGGCGTTGGCTTTGCCATTGTGGCAATTTTTATGTTCATTTTTTATCAAAATGTGAACAAAAAACTAGAGGCAACAGAAATAGCCAATATCAGCCTCAACGCCAACCAACAGCAAGCCACCATCAACGGCGCCATTGCCAACCAAGCCGCCAACTTGGAAAGCATGTCTAAAACCCTTGTGATTATGGGCGACAATCAAAATGCCATAGTAAGCTATTTGAGTAATTTAGAAAAAAATTTGGGCATTGATACCGTTATCTATACAGACACTTCAGGGCTTGGCATTGGCTCCAACTTTAAACAGGTGGATGTGATAGACAATGAGGCTTTCCAAGGCGCTTTGCAAGGGTATTTGACAGTGACCGCGCCCTATCAGTCCAAATTTACAGGACAAGACGTCATAGCCGCTGCTATGCCTGTACAAAAAAAAGGTAGTATTATCGGCACTGTTGTCATTGAATACGACCTTGAATTTATTAAGAAAACAATTATAGGCCTTGTGGATGAAGCCGACGATTCAGGCTATACTATTTTAGTGGACAATCGAGGGGATGTGGTTGTCACTACATCATATAAAAATGAATATTTTATTCCTTTTCATAATGCCAAATTTGAAGACAACGTAACATATAAAGACATTGTACGCGATCTAGCACGCAGAACTTCAGAAGGTGGCGGCGCCATAGCCAACATAGGCGCAGAAAAAAGAATTATCGAATATCGCCCCATCAACCTCAAAACATGGTCTATTATTGTAGTATCTGAAGACGTTTCCCATACCTTAATACGCCATATTTCACAGGGTATAGGCTATTTGCTTTGGGCTATTGTCATCTCTTTCTTGCTCTTTTTAACGGGGACATTTTATCTCAAGCGCAAAGGCGTCAAAGATATTGAAGCTATGGCTTTTTATGACGAACTTACAGGTTTGCCCAATCTGGTATATTTTAAAGAACACGTAAAAGAGTTGATTAAAGCTCATCCAGACATGCACTTCACCATGCAAAAAATGGATATAAAGAATTTTAAAATTATCAATGAAATGTTTGGGCACGATGTGGGTGACCATGTGCTGAAAAAATTGGCAGAAACCGTAAAAAGCATTGAAGAGCCCACCTTTACCTGCGCACGAGTGGGCGCCGATAAACTCATTATGTTCAGCGGCAATGACTTTTTAAGTCAAGACGATATAAGCAGAGAACGCTATGAAGCCAGCTTTAAAGCCCTTCTTCCTGAGCTGGCAGAACATGAATTTGTCTTTCGTTATGGCCGATACTTCCTTGAGCCTGGTGAAGATAATATTATGGACATTATCAATAAGACCAATATGGCGCATCATATGGCAAAGGTACATGACGACAAAAGAACCTATGAATATGACGATGCCTTTAAAAAACGTCTTTTACGTCTGGCGCAAATCAATAATAAGCGCAAAAATGCCATTGAAAACAAAGAATTTAGAGTGTTTTT
>CAYJFR010000139.1:3348-6322 GCA_964369335.1 uncultured Desulfovibrionaceae bacterium
CCCGATGAATTTATCCCTCTTTTTGAAAAAAACGGCTTTATTGTACATTTAGATAATTACATTCTCAGGGGCGTTTGTAGACAAATAAAAATATGGCTTCAAGCCGGCTATAAGGTTGTGCCCATTTCTGTCAACTTTTCTCGTATGCATTTGCAAAACCCTCATTTTGTGCAAGAGCTTAAAGCCACATGTGACTCTTACGGCAATATACGACAATATATTGAAGTGGAGCTCACAGAATCTGCCGCCACGGAGAACGGCGACGATTTGGCCGTCGTTTTGCAAGAACTGCACGAAGCAGGTTTTTCCGTAGCCATTGACGACTTTGGGGCAGGCTATTCTTCTCTTGGTATGTTAAAAACATTCACCGTGGACGCCTTAAAGTTGGATAAAAGCTTTTTTGATGAAAATAAAGACGATTCGCGCGGCGATATTGTGGTACGCGGTATTATTCAAGTTGCCAAAGCCTTGGGTATGAAAATTGTGGCTGAGGGTATTGAAACGGCGGAGCAAATAGCATTTTTGAAAAGTATACAATGCGAAATAGTGCAAGGCTATTATTACGCAAAGCCCATGCCTTTACCTGAATTTGAGCAGTCCTATATGGGAGAATATGATGAAAATGCCCAATAATAGTAAAAATATCTTTACAAAATGCTGTATGTGCTCCTGTGCGCAAAAACTGAGAGAGGCTGTAGGAAAGCTTCCTTTACCCTCTCTAAAAATGCCCAAGATTCCTTTTTTTGTTATAGCTTTTAGCGTAGCCGCTCTTGTGGTTGTTATGGCTATGTTTACTTTTCATCGCAGCATTGACACCAATCTCAACATCACAGACCATAGAAATATCAGCGCCATCACCAGCCAAGAACAGGCCGCTTTAAACGATACCATTGCAAGCATCATAAAAAACCTGACCAGTATTACCAAAACATTGGTCACTCTTGACAAAAACACCCAAGCAAAAATAGATTTTCTGCAAAATGTTAAGAAAAACTTACATTTTGAAACCATACTTATGGTAGATATGCACGGACAAGGTCTACGCTCCACGGGACAGACCGTCAATGTGCGCTCAAATACTGTTTTTATGGAGGCCATGAAGGGAAATATATACGCCACCGATATTCATGTCTCGGAAATCACAGGGCATGACGTTATTTCCATAGGCGTTCCCATTCGCAGCGCAGGCAGAATTGTAGGCACTCTTATTGCTGAATTTGACACGCCATTCATAGAGGAAAGTCTTGTTGCTTATACAGAAAATAAAGAATCCGCCTTTATACTGGACAGTGTAGGCGCTACGGTGGCTTCGTCCAGCGATGTGTATAATTCCTTAAATTTTTTACGTAAGGCCACTTTTGCCAATGGCATGACCTACCAACAATTTCTTGAGTTTGCGAAAAAAACCCGCTGGGGTGGCACATCTTTTACTTTAAACGGCGAAAATAAAATCATTGAATTTCGTCCTTTAGATATTAATTCTTGGACGTTATTTCTTGTTTCTCATGATTTGCTGGCTAATCCCGTTCGTGATATTTCCGTTGAAATACAATACGTTGTAGGCGGAATGCTACTCATATTCCTCTTTATTGGTGCCTATATGGTCTTTTTAAAGCGTAAAACTCTCAAAGACATGCGCACCATAGCTTTTTATGATGAGCTCACAGGGCTTGCCAATAATGTCAAGTTTTCTCAAGATGTGGAAGCGGTCATCAAAAAATCACCTAATATGAAATATGTCATGCAAAAGATGGATTTGGAAAATTTCAAAGCCATCAATGAAATGTTTGAATATGAAATAGGTGATATGGTTTTGCAAAAAATCGCCGACGCGCTCCGTCATATAGACGACGACTCCTTCCTTTGTGCGCGTGTTGGCAATGACGAATTTCTCATGTTTTCAGCTTACGGCTTTTTGGACGATGACAACACACGCACAAGCTTTGAAAGCTACTTTAAGAGTATTTTAGCAGACTTGAAAGATTACGAATTTACCTTCAGATATGGGCGTTATTTCATCCAAAAAGGTGAACGTAATATCCCTGATATGATTAACAAGACCACCCTTGCCCACAGTATGGCAAAAAGCCTTGGGCATAAAAATACGTGGGACTATGACGATACTTTCAGGCAAGAGGTACGCCGCAGTACAGAGCTTATTAATCTTAGCAAGCTAGCTTTACAACACAATGAATTTATTGTGTATTTACAACCAAAATACAACCTTAAAGAGAAAAAAGTCACAGGCGGAGAAGCTCTTGTCCGTTGGGCTATGGACGACGGAACCTTACTTTTACCTGACGAATTTATTCCTATTTTTGAGCAAAACGGTTTTGTGACAGAAATTGATTTTTATGTTTTGCGTGTCGTTTGCGCACGTATTAAAACATGGATTGACAAGGGGCATAAGGTCATGCCTATTTCTGTGAATTTTTCTCGTGTTCATTTAAGAAATCCCAATTTTGTACAGAATATTAAGAATATTTGTGCTGAATATGGAGATATTCACCAATTTATAGAGGTGGAATTGACAGAAACAGCCGTCACAGAAAATGCCGCCGATTTATCTACTTTATTGGATGCCTTGCACGATGCCGGCTTTACCGTAGCCATTGACGATTTTGGTGCTGGTTATTCTTCTCTTGGTATGCTCAAAGATTTTAGAGTAGATGTGCTCAAGCTTGACCAAAGTTTCTTTGACGATAATCAACAAAACGCGCGCGGTAATATTGTGGTCAACGGCATCAGCGCCATTGCCCATGACCTTGGCATGAAGATTGTGGCAGAGGGTATTGAATTTAGTGAGCAGTTCACGCCTCTTGAAGACAATCATCTGGAGCTGGCGCAAGGCTTTTTCTTTGCTAAGCCCATGCCTATGGAAGAGTTTGAGCAGAAGTATTTTGATTAGGGTGTGTTCACGATAATATATTTTTTTGGGGGAGGGAAAAACCTTTTTTGAAAAAAAGGTTCTTTC
>CAYJFR010000140.1:0-6319 GCA_964369335.1 uncultured Desulfovibrionaceae bacterium
GTGACGGCTGTATGATGGAAGGTATTTCTCACGAGGCTTGTTCTCTTGCGGGAACACTTGGTCTTGGTAAGCTTATTGCCTTGTATGACGCCAACGGTATTTCCATTGACGGCAATATTGACGGCTGGTTTGATGAAGATGTTGCCAAACGCTATGAAGCTTATGGCTGGCAGGTTATTGGTCCTGTGGACGGGCATGACGCTGGCGCTTTGGATAGAGCGCTTTTTGCCGCCAAAGACGAAGAAAACAAACCCACTTTGATTATTTGCCGCACCCATATAGGTTATGGTTCCCCTGCAAGAGTAGATAGTGCCAAGGCGCACGGTTCGCCTCTTGGTGTGGAAGAAGCTGGCAATACACGTCAAGCCCTTGGCTGGACACATATGCCCTTTGACATTCCGCAAGATGTTATGGACGCGTGGAGCGTGCGTGACAGAGGCGCTGTGGCACAAAGCATGTGGAACAATCAATTTAAAGCCTATGAAGAAGCGCATCCTGAGCTTGCTAAAGAATTTTTACGCCGCATGTACGGCGATTTGCCCGCAGATTGGCGCCAATGTGTGCGTGATGCCAAGGAAGCTTGCCTTGCCGCCAAAGAAACTATTGCCACGCGTGTGGCGTCTTTGCGCGCCTTAGAAGCTTTTATGCCCACTTTGCCTGAGCTTGTGGGCGGTTCTGCTGACCTTACTGGTTCTGTGGGCACAAAAACCACTCTTTCCGCCGTGTTTGATAAAGAGCACTATGGGCAAAATTACGTCAATTATGGCGTGCGTGAATTTGCTATGGGCGCCATCATGAACGGTATGGCATTGCACGGCGGTATTTTGCCCTATGCTGGTACTTTTATGATGTTCTCAGACTATGCCAAAAATGCCATACGCCTTACAGCTCTTATGGAAAAGCGCGTGGTGTGGGTCTTGACTCATGATTCTATTGGTGTGGGCGAAGACGGCCCCACACACCAACCTGTGGAACAAGTGGCGGCCTTACGCCTTACCCCCGGCGTGCATGTATGGCGCCCTTGTGACGCTTTTGAAACCTTGGTGGCTTGGCAATGCGCCATTGAAGACGGTAAGCATGCCCAATGCCTTTCCCTTTCACGTCAAAATCTGCCTTTCTTGGAGCGTGATACAGCCGCACAAGAAAATGTACAAAAGGGCGGTTATGTGTTACGTGATTGTGAGGGCACGCCTGATGTTATCCTTATGGCTACAGGTTCAGAAGTGGGCTTAGCTGTGGCTTCTGCTGAAGCTTTGACGGAAAAAGGCAAGAAAGTACGTGTGGTATCCATGCCTTGTGTGGAAATTTTTGAAACACAAGATGCTAAATATCGTGAAAGCGTATTGCCCTCGGCTGTGCGCGCCCGTGTTGCCATAGAAGCTGGTGCAGCCGACTATTGGTATAAATATGTGGGATTGGACGGCCAAGTGGTGGGCATGACTGGCTTTGGCGCTTCGGCTCCTGGCAAAGTGCTTGCAGAACATTTTGGCTTTACTGTGGATAATGTACTGAAAAAAGCCCAAGAGGCCATGTCAGCTAAGTAGGGGATACACATGCTATTTTTAAAAAATCTTGACGTTAAGGGTAAGCGCGTTGTTTTACGCGAAGATTTGAACGTCCCAATAAAAGACGGCGTTATCACTAATGACAAGCGCATTCGCGCCGCTTTGCCCACCATTAAAATGGCTTTAGAAAAAGGGGCAGCCGTCATTGTGCTGTCACATCTAGGTCGTCCCACTGAAGGAGAATTTGAAGAAAAATTCTCTCTACGTCCCATTGTAGCGCGCTTGCAAGAATTGCTCGGCGTGCCTGTGGGCTTTGCTTCGGACATCAAGGACGTTCAAGTAGAAGTCGGCGCAGTGGTACTGTGCGAAAATGTACGCTTTTTGAAAGGCGAAAAGAAAAATGACCCAGCTTTAGCCCAGCAATTGGCAGCCATTGGTGATGTGTATGTGATGGACGCCTTTGGCGCTTCTCACCGCGCGCATGCCAGTACTGAAGGAGCTGTTCATGCCGCTCAAGTAGCCTGCGCAGGGCCTTTGTTGGCGGCAGAGTTGGACGCTTTTGCCAAGGTGCTTGACGCTCCTAAATCGCCCCTTGTGGCCATTATCGGCGGTTCTAAGGTTTCCACCAAATTAGCTTTATTGGAAAATCTTTTGACTAAGGTGGACAAACTCATTGTAGGCGGCGGCATTGCCAATACTTTCTTGGCGGCGGCTGGGTATAATGTGGGCGCATCCCTCTGCGAAGCTGACCTTATTCCTGATGCCAAACGCATTTTAGAAAGTGCCAAGGCACAAGGCAAAGTGTTGCCTCTTCCCACTGACGTAGTTGTAGCTGCTGCTTTGGCTCCAGGACAAAGCGTGCAGACTGTAGCCGTGGACGCTGTACCTGCCGACCAAATGATTTTGGATGTGGGCCCTGCTACGGTAGAAGCGTATAAAGCTTTGTGCGCTGACGCGGCTACTATAGTATGGAACGGCCCTGTAGGCGCTTTTGAGACCGAGCCTTTTGGTGCAGGTACTCAAGCCCTTGCTGAAACTTTTGCTTCTGGCTCTGCCTTTGTGGTTGTGGGCGGTGGCGATTCTGTGGCAGCAGTAGAGCAATATGGTCTGGCTGATAAGATGGGCTATATTTCCACTGGCGGCGGCGCGTCTTTGGAGCTTTTGGAAGGCAAAATATTGCCTTCTGTGGCGGCGCTTAACGCCAAAGGCTAATTTTTTTTATAAATACTTATAGAGGAAGAGTTGCTTTGACGGTGGCTCTTCCTCTATATTTTCTCCTTTAAGGCGCTTTTTTTTCTAAAGAGTGCCTTTATCCTTCCTTTCTTTTTCCTTATAAAGCTTACTTGCATAAACATGCCTTTGTGGTGTATAAGAATGCGGGCTTAATCGTTTACAGAGCATTTTACGGAGGATATATGCGTAGATTTTACCAAGAAAGTTGGCAGGGAATACCTTTTTCCGCTTTTACGCATGTGTCTTTTTTTCATTTGGCAAACAGTAAATTTTACGCTTCTTTTTACGAAGAGCTTTTCCGTCGTTGCGGCTCATGGGAGTGTTTACCCGCCGATTGGCGTCACGGAAAAGACAAAGGCGCTGAGTGGTTAGCGGCGCAAATCAGAGGCCAATGTGCGCTTTTATACCCTGAGTATAACGTGCATGGTGACAAGGAAGAATGCGCCTCTGTGACTCCTCGTGTGCTGTCCATTGGGCGCGGTGTGGGCTATTTAGAAAAAGCCTTGCTTGACCGTATGCCTCATATGGAATTGCACGTTAACGAGCCTACTACAGCCGGTTTGCGCTGGTTGCGTGAATGTATCCCTCCTCAGCGTATTTATATCGGTTCACCGTCCACATGTCTGCCCTCAGATATTAAATACGACGTTATTTATCTTTCTGCTGTAGATTACAGTATTGCCAGTGCAGAATTGGCCTTTGCCATGCGTGAATTGTGCGGACAGCTCAAACCTGGTGGACGTATTATTTGTATTTCTGCTTCCCTCTTAGAAGAAGATTCTGCTGTGGGCAGATTGGTCAACGCTTTTAAAATAGGCGTGCGCGCTGTCTTACACCTTTTTGATTTACGCAGACAACAATTTTGGGGCTGGCGTCGTACTCGTGCGGAATATCATACGCTTTTTAATGATGCTGGTGTGAAAGATGTGCAGGACGGCTGGCTTGCTGATGGTTTTAATTCTTATTGGATCAGCGGCGAAAAGCGATAGACTAGGTAGTGCTGTCAATCAGAATCTAGTCGCTCAATACTCCCTTTTTTTCACTCAGATAAGGACTAGAGCGCACTCATATTCTTAATATAACACGAAAAATATTTTATGTGAACACGCTCTAGCTTGACGATACGTTCTAAGCTATTTTTTTAGAATATACAATTCTTTGTGCACCGACTCCGTCAACAATATGGCCTTGCGTAAAGCCCATTTTTTTATAAAAAGCATTGGCTCTAGGGCTGTCTACAAAGCATTCAAGCGTGACTTCTTCGTAATTTTTAAAGATATTTTTTATGGCATAGTCAAGCAAATATTGAGCCGCGCCTGTACCCCAATAGGGGATATCTATAAGAAAACCTTGTATTTCATTTTCGCATGTTACAATAAATCCGATAAGTTGCTCACCGTCGAAAAGCAAGGTAATATTGCCGTATACTTGTAAAAAGTCATTATCACACGAGCCACTGCCTATATATTCATCAACAACGGCATCACCTAAGTGAGTACGCTCGTATTGGTCAACAATTTTTCTGCCAAGAGCGAGAACCTGTTCCTTATCTTGTTCTTCTGCTTTTCTTATTGTGCAGTTCATACTGTTCTTCCTTCGATATTTTTCAGCTTTGCTAATACTGGCACTTCAAAACTATACGCTCTTTTCTTCCGTATGTTCTATGGGGGTTAAGTCTATAATTTCATCGTCATCGTCGTCATCACTAGCATCTGAAGTTAAGTCTATGATGTCGTCATCATCAGTCACATCAATAACAACGGCTTGAAGTGGGTCTTGCGCTTCTTGTATGTTTTCTTCTGATATTTCTTCCGAGGTGTCATTGTCATGTTCATATTCTGCTGTAAGATCTATGGCAACATCTTCTTCCAAGTCGTCTTCTTCGAAATATTCCTCTTCGAAATCGTCCTCTTCAAAGATTTCATGCTCAATGAAATGCGGATCAGCCTTTTCTATGGCAGGCAGGGGCACATGAAGCGCCATTAAAATATTTTGTGCAACCTGCTCACGGGCGTCAAGTTGTAAGGCTTCGTGTGCCAATTCTATGGCTTCATCTTCCTTATCCCAAAGAACATACACTTCTGCCAATTTGGCAAGACCGCGAGCGTGGCGTCCAAATTCTTGAAAGGCTTTTTGAAAAATAAGTTCTGCGCCGCCATAATTTTTTGCCAAAATAAAAGCTTCAATGGCTTTGGCGTAAAAATCTTTATTTTTGGGGTAATGCTTTAAACAAGACAAAAAAACTTTAGCGCTGGCTTCATATAGACGATACAAAGAAAGGGTTTTGGCTATGGCAAAAATACGTTCAGGGTTTTCGGGATATTCTTTGGCCGCCACCTGTAAAAAAGACGCTCCTGTACCTAATTGCCCCAAAATAAGATTCTCACAGCCCTTATACAAAAGTTCGTACAATCTATTATTTCTTGCATGTAGTTCCAAATTCTTTTGCTGTTGCTCACGAATGATTTTAGCAAATTCTCTCAAAACAGTGATAAGTGGGCCTTCTTTGCCAAATTGATATTGAAATGTATACAGGGTTCCACTGCCGTGTGGGTCCAAAAAAGGACGCATGGGCGGAAGTTCGGCTATATATTGTAAGGTAGCATTGATTTCTTTTTCCACAACGCGTAAATTTTGGAAATGCAGCGAACTGCGACTCATGTCGCGTAACGTGGTGACTATGCTTTCTAAAGCGGCGGGAAAATCCTGTTTTTGAGCATAGCCTTTGGCTTTGGCAAGGCTGTGACGTATATCCTTAGGCGTTGTCATACTATTATACCTCTATTTCCAAGTAAGTTGCGCTTGTTCTTGAGAATTCTCCAGTATATGCAATGCCGCTTCTGGCATAAGCCCATACAAAGAGCCGCCATGAAGCCAACGCTCACGAATATACGAAGCACTGATGTCTATGCGCGGCAAGGGCATATAAAAAACTTGAGGCTGTGCCCCACAGAGGCTATCTTGCCATTGTTCTTCCAAAGAAGCTACAGGATATTTACCTTGGCTGAGACTAGCGTGAGGCCAATGTTCCAAAATTTTTTGTGCAAAAAGTTTTTGCTCTCCACCAGCACGCGGCACGACGCCAATATCTGCTAATCTTGGTAACTCCAAACCTCTATGCCAGTGGGGTAAATCACAAAGATTTTCTATGCCAATCATAAAGAGCAAGCGATGCTGGGGAAATCGTTGTTTATAGCTTTCTAGCGTGTGCCATGTATAGGAATAGCCTGCGCGCTCGTTTTCTATGGCGCTGACATCTAAGCCTGCAATATTTTGACAACTGGCTTTGAGCATGGCATAGCGCAGGTCAAAGGGTAAAAGCCCCTTGGGTTCTTTGTGGGGTGGTGTAGCGCAAGGGATAAGCTCCACGCGCTCCATGACAAGGGGCAAGGCTTGATATTCCAAAACCTCAATGGCAAGGCGTATATGCCCCACATGCACGGGATTGAAAGAACCGCCAAATAAACCAATATACTTCATAATGTACTAGCTTACAGAATATATCCGCATGTAAAAAATTACAACATGTCAAAAAATATTACTTTTTATTATCTTATATAGGCTGTTCAAAAAGGGTGAGA
>CAYJFR010000141.1:0-6272 GCA_964369335.1 uncultured Desulfovibrionaceae bacterium
TGCAGTAATTGCCTTATGGTTACCAAGGGCAATCATGTGGATGTAACAGAAATTGATGGTGCGTCCAATAACAGTGTGGAAGATGCCCGCGCTTTACGTGAAAATATCGGCTATGCGCCTATGGAAGGACGCTATAAAGTCTTTATTATAGACGAAGCCCATATGCTTTCTCGCTCTGCTTTTAACGCCTTGTTAAAAACATTAGAAGAGCCACCACCGCGCGTGGTTTTCGTTTTTGCCACCACGGAAGTTCATAAATTTCCCATCACCATTGTCAGCCGCTGTCAGCACTTTATTTTCAAGCGCGTGTCTGAAGAGGGTCTTGTGGCGCATCTAAGCCGCGTTTTAAGCCTTGAAAATGTGGATTTTGACCCTCAAGCCGTGCGCACCATCGCCCGTCGAGCCAACGGTTCCGTGCGTGACAGTATGTCTTTACTAGGGCAAACCCTCGCCCTATGTGACACTTCGCTCACCATGGACGCTACCCGTTCCGTACTAGGGCTTGCAGGACAAGAGCTTTTCTTGGCATTGATAGACGCTATTTCTCATCAAGATTGCCCTACAGTCATACATCTTATGCAACAGCTCACTGACCAAGGCATTGATATTGGCTTTTTCTTGCGCGAACTTATTTCCCTATGGCGTACCCTGTTCTTATTGCGCGAAACAGGAAGAAGCATTCTACCATCCTTAGAACTTCCCCAAGAAGAAAGCGAACATTGGCTCACCCTTGCCGCAAAATTTTCCACAGCGCATTTGCACGCCGCTTGGCATATGACTCTTGAGGCACAGCGCAAAGTCATACACAGCCCTGAGCCTGCCGCCGCCCTTGAGCTTTTGTTGATAAATCTGACGTTGATGCCGCGCCTTCTTCCTATCCAACATGCAGAGCCTGTCCGTGACACCTCTACGCCAAACGAAGAAAAAAAAACACTGCTGACCAACTAGCACCGCATGCGCCACCACATGCGCCTGTAGATATGCCTACAGCGCCCCCCGTTGTATCACCTATTGCGCCACCCACAGCCTCAGCACCTCAACACATAATTGAGCGCACTCCTGAGCGCATGCCCGAATCTGTATCAGAAGCTGTGCCCCAAGCTGTGTCCATGTCAGCTCCTGCTCCCTCAGCTGAGCAACAGCCAGTGCAAGCATCGCCTCAGCCAACGTCTTCCTTTACCCCCACATGGGAAGAGGTAGTCGCCCATATTTCACAGCAAAAACCTCCCCTTGTTCCCTCCATGTATTTACAGCAGGTCAAAGGACATTTTGCTCAAGAGACTTTACACATTGTCACCAACAATACCACAGTTTATGCGAAAATTGAAAGCGTGCGCCCTGCTTTGGAAAAAGCTTTGCACGCCCTTTGTCATCGAGCTATTTGCATAAAAATGGACAGGCCCACCAAGCAAATAAAGCCCGAATCTACGTTGATAGAAGAGTTTCGCGCACACGCGCAATTAAAAGATTGTCTTGAAATTTTGGACGCATCCATTTACAAGGTACGTCCTCTAAACGATACATAAGGAGTTTTACCATGAAAAATATGAATGACCTTTTACGTCAAGCTCAAGTGATGCAAAATAAAATTGCAAAAATGCAAGAAGAAATGGGCGAAAAAAGCTTTGAAGCCAGCAGTGGCGGCGGTATGGTGAAGGCCGAAGTTTCTGGCAAGCAAGAATTACGCAACCTTGTTATCGACCCTGCAGCCCTTGAAGGCGGCGATGTAGAAATGCTTCAAGACCTTATTGTTGCCGCTGTCAACGAAGCTGGACGCATTGCTAAAGAAAGCATGGAACGTGAAATTAGCACTATCAGCGGTGGTATTAAGATTCCCGGCATGTTTTAGTTTTTTATGGGGGAGAGAAAAATATTCTTTCCCCCATATCGCACTGCTCTAGATTCCCCCTAAGAGGGGACAAGCCCTCAGCAAAAAATATCTTTTTAACACCCCTATGAAACAGCAAATTCCCGAACCACTACGCATAGTCGTAGAGCAATTACAACGCTTACCAGGCCTTGGCCCAAAATCTGCCATGCGCGTTGCCATGACCTTTTTAAAATGGCCTGAATCCGAAACGCGTCGCCTTGGACAATCCATCCACGACCTACGCGATAATCTACACTTATGCTCACGCTGTAACGGACTCACAGCAGAAGACCCGTGCATTGTATGCCGTGACAACACACGCGAACGCGAAACCTTATGCCTTGTTTCAGAATGGGACAGCATGCTCACATTGGAAGAAGGCGGCATCTTTCAAGGACAATACCTTATCCTTGGCGGCTTACTGCAAGCAGGAAGCACCAATACCGAGGGCTTAGAATTTGACAAACTTCTGCTACGCCTCCAAGAAGGCGAGGTGCGCGAGCTTATTCTAGCACTGGGAGCGACTTTAGAAGCCGACATCACAGGCACACACATAGCCCACATGGTACAAAAAGATTTCCCACACGTACATGTGACCCGTTTAGCCCAAGGCATGCCCCTTGGGTCTGAAGTAAAATACATGGATAAAGAGACGTTACGACAATCCTTGCAATATAGACAAAAATTGCGCTAAAAGATTTTCTAGGAGGATACACCTATGGAAACTTTTTTCACTCCCACAGTACAAGCTATTTTTGCTGGTTTAGGTTCTTGGTTCTCCATCACTTTAGGCGCGGCTTTTATTTTTACGCGCAAAGAATTTTCTCGTAAGCTTTTACAACTCATGTTGGGCGCCGCCGGCGGTATGATGCTAGGCGCCACGTTTTTTGCTCTGCTCATTCCATCCCTAGAGCTTTCTGCCGCCCATGCATTTTGGGGCACAGTGGGCAACGGTCTTTGGGCCTTTGTACCCACGGTTTTCGGGCTCTTATTGGGAACAATATTCTTACGCCTTTTTGACGCAGTTTTACCCCACGTACACGCAGAAAACAATGTCACCGAGGGCATGGATAGCTCATGGCATAGAAGCATCTTGCTCGTTACGGCTATGGCATTACACCATATTCCCGAAGGCTTAGCCATTGGCGTCAGCTACGGCGCTTTGAATACCGTAGACGGCAGTACAGCTGGCGCGGCTCTGTCTTTTAGCGATGCGGCATTGCTCACCGCCTCTATGATGCTGCAAGGCATGCCTGAGGGCACAGTGGTAGCCATGGCGCTTTTACGTGAAGGCTTATCACGCAAGACATGCTTTTTATTCGGCATGTTAAGCGGTTGCACCACCCCCATTGGCGCACTTTTAGGGCTGTTAGGCACAAGCCTCGCCGCCCAATTCTTGCCCGTAGCCTTGGCCTTTGCCGCTGGCGCCATGTTGTATATTATTGTGGAAGATATTATTCCCGAATCCCAAGCTTCAGGGCATGGCAATGCCGCCACCATAGCAGTCATCGGCGGGCTTATTCTTGTTATCATTTTTCAAACGCTCTTCGCATAACACAAACGCAGAGGATACTATGTCTTTACAACAGCGCCTTGGTATTACCAATCCCCTTTTTCTTATGGACGGCACGGCTTTTATTTACCGTGGATTTTATGCCAATCGCGCTTTAAGCCGCTCTGACGGCTTTCCCACCAATGCTTTGTATATGATTACGCGTTTATTACTGCGCATTTTACGTGAGCAAAAACCCACCAACTTTGTTTTTTTCATGGACGGCAGAGGAAAGAACTTTCGTCACGACATATTTCCGCTGTATAAAGCCAATCGCGACGCCACGCCCGAAGATTTAGTTGTACAGCTTGAACCCATCAAGCGCATGGTGCAAAGCCTTGGTATCACCTTACATGTTTCAGAAAATTGCGAAGCTGACGACTGCATTGCTTCCCTTGCCAAAAAATATTCTCAAGAGCAGCCCGTCATCATTGTGGGCGCCGATAAAGACCTGCGCCAATGCTTGAACGAGCAAGTCTGGCTTTGGGACCCTGCAGGCAAAGAGGAAAAGCTCACCTCTGCCCACGACTTTACCCAAGAAACAGGCTTATTGCCGCAACAATGGCCAGACGTACAAGCGCTTATGGGAGACACTAGCGATAATATCCCCGGCGTGCCCGGCATTGGCCCTAAAACAGCGCAAAAAATATTTATGGATTTTTCTTCCTTAGAAGATATTCGCGACGGCATTGATCGCATGCCGCCCAAAATGCAAGCCAAAATCGCGCCACATATAGAAGAAATTTTTATTTATCGCCAACTTACCACATTAAGCACTGAATATTGCACTGAAATTCAAGCGGACAATCTTCATATTCAAGAATTTCAGCCCGAACACGTTTTAAAGCTTTTACAAGAATTTGAGCTGACTTCTTTGCGCCGCGAGCTGGAAAGTATGTTGCGTGCCCGTGCGCTTCCACATGGAGCCGCAAGTAAAAAGGTCGCCGCAGAGCAAGGCTCTTTGTTGAGTTTTGGCAATCCTGCCAGTAATGCCCATACAGACGCCCCGCAATGGGGAGAAGATTCTTTTCAAAGACAAGGCCCTTTTGGCACCTCAGAAGAAAGCGCCCTCCCCACACCGCCGCCACAAGCACCGCGCGTGAGCTTGCAAGATTTGCCCTCTTGCCAAGGCGAGTATGTGGCGCTGTTCCCTGCAACTTTGTATCCCACCTTACGCAACGATACAGGCTATGTCATAGCTATGGGGCAAGAAGAGTGGCATATTCCGCAGGCTCAAGCCTCGGAAGTAGTGACATGGTTGCAAGAGTGCGAGCGTATTTTCACCCCAGATATGAAATTTTTATGGCGTCAAGAAGATTCCCAGCAAACACAGGAAAACCCTTGGCAAGCTCTAGCCTTGGAAAAATGGTTTGACCTTGGGCTTGCCGCTTATTTGCTACGTCCCGAAGACAGAGACTATGGTTGGTCGCGCCTTTCCGTGCAGTGGAGTGAGTTGACACACAGCCCTCAAGGAGCGTCTTTGCCCATTGCCGTCAGTGCCTTAAACATAGGCATAGGTCTTTCTGCCGAGCTTATGCAACAAGACTTAGACGACTTGTATACAGGTCTTGAAATTCCCCTTATTCCTGTGTTAGCCCATATGGAACAATTAGGCATTGCCATTGATACCGCCGCTTTTGCGCATTTTCTAGAAGATGTGCAACAAGAAATCGACGCTCGTACTAAGGATGTGTATGAAGCCGCTGGTACTACCTTCAATATTCGCTCGGCGCAACAACTTGGTGAAGTGCTTTTCTCTACGCTCAAGCTCCCCAGTGCTGGCAAAACCAAGGGTGGCCAATTATCCACCGCCCAAGAGCGTCTTGAAAAGCTCAGTGGTCATCCTGTGGTAGATGCCGTCTTAGAGTTTCGTAAATTGGAAAAATTGCGTTCCACCTACTTAGAGCCTCTGCCTAAGCTCATGGATGCAAACAATCGCATTCACAGTCATTTTAATCAGTGGGCAACAGCCACAGGGCGTTTGTCCTCCAGCAATCCCAATTTACAAAATATTCCTGTACGCGGCGCTTTAGGGCAAAGAATGCGTACCTGTTTTGTGCCACAAGCAGGGCACGCCCTTATTTCTGCCGACTACTCACAAGTAGAGTTACGCGTTTTGGCGCATATGTCGCAAGACCCTGTTCTCTTGCAAGCTTTTCAAGAAGAAAAAGATATTCACACCAACACCGCCGCCCTTATTTACGGTCTTGAGGCTCACGCCGTCAGTGCCGATCAGCGTCGCAACGCCAAGACCATTAACTTTGGGCTCATTTACGGTATGGGAGCGCAAAAGCTCGCCCAAGAGTTGCGTATCAGTACCGCCGAGGCAAAAGCTTTCATTGAAAATTACTTCAAGCATTTGCAACAACTCAAGCGTTTTTATGAAAGCATAGAAGCCGATGCCAAAGCGCACGGTTTTGTCAGCACTCTTGCAGGCAGGCGTCGCGCTGTGCCAGATATACATTCCACCAATGGGCAAAAGTTTGCCTTAGCGCGTCGTCAGGCCATCAACACAGTTATTCAAGGTTCTGCCGCCGATATTATCAAGCTTGCCATGCTCTCCGTAGCCCATGACGCTCGTCTGCATGAACTTAATGCGCATCTAGCATTGCAAGTACATGATGAATTGGTGCTGGAAGTTCCAAAAGAGCATGCGCAAGAAGCAGGTGCCCGTGTGGCAGAGCTTATGAGTGCTGTTCAACCTGCTGGGCAAGGGCTTTCTGTGCCTTTAGCTGTGGATTGGGCTATAGGAAACAATTGGGGGCAAGCACATTAGTTTTTTGGAGAGTTATTTTTTTGTTTTTTTGTGGGGGAGAGAAAAGAATTCGAAAAAAGGTTCTTTCCCTCCCC
>CAYJFR010000142.1:0-6242 GCA_964369335.1 uncultured Desulfovibrionaceae bacterium
CACCCCCTCCCTTTTCAAAACGCGCTTATTGTTCATCTCTAAGTAACATAAGCTAACCATGAGAAATATAAGGGTGTTGTATAGTGATAAAATTAAAGGTATAGCCTTATTTTATTGATATAGTATATATACGGAGTTCATCCATTTATGAAAATAATGTGTCCCCAATGCCAATTTAGCCGAGAAGTGCCAGAAGAAAAACTTCCTTCTGCGCCCACCATGGCAACTTGCCCGCAGTGCCAACATCGCTTTAAAGTGAGCAAGCCCCAGACGCCTGCGCAAGATACAGTGGCAGAAGTGCCGCAAGCTGTAATAACAAGTAAAAAAGAAAGTTCTGAACACAAAGCAGAGCCGACGCCACAGCGTGAAAAAGAGCCTGTGCGCAAGTCTTATGCAGATGTGCCTCTTGAAGAGCAAGTTCTTGTGGATGAGCCAGACTCAGAAGACGCGCGTTTTGCCGCTTTTGCCATAGATAATCCTTGGGAGCAGGCAAATAATATAGGCTATCTTACCGCTTTTTCTCAAACTGTCACACGCGTTCTTTTTGCCGCGCCGCGCTTTTTCGCTGGCTTGCATGCCGCCGCTTCGCACAAATTAGCTTTGGTTTTTTATTGTATTGTGGGCGCATTACAAATCACCTTTGAACGCTTTTGGGGCGGTATTCTCAGCAAGGCTTTAGCGCCTATGGCTGGTGACGATGCGCAATTACAAATGCTCATACAATTACTCAATCCTCAAAGCTCTTACGGTTTGGCTTTGCTTTTTGGAACGGCTCTCAGCGTTATAGAAATATTTCTTTCCGCCGCCGTGTACTTTGTATTATTTCGTATCATCGTGCCTCATAAAGTAAGTTTTTCCTTATTATTTCAAGTGACGGCATACAGTTCTGTGCCTATGCTTTTGGCCATTGTGCCCGGCATAGGCTCCGTAGTGGGCTTTGTGTGGGGTGTGGCGTGTACGGCTGTGGGCTGCCGCTATGCTTTACGACTCACATGGACACAAACGCTTTTTGGTGTTTTGCCCTTGTACCTTATTGGCTTGCCTTTGTTGTTGCAATTTGTCTTTATAGGGTAAAAGCTGATCTTTCTTACACAAAAGCGCTTCAAGAGGTAAAACTTTTGAAGCGCTTTCTTTTGTAAAAACGCTCTTCTATGAGTGTTCCTTTACAAAGCATCTTTTCCGCACTATATTATGAAAAACTATCCTCTCCATGAGTTTGAAAACCATTATGCAGAGCTCTTTGATTGTATCAGCATTTCCATAAAAAACTCTATTATTGCTTTCTACAGGTCTTAACAGGCTGTTACATAAGGGGGACATCATGTTTAAGATTGTTTCTGCCTTACGAAATTTTTGGGAAGAAAAGCGCAAAGCCAAGCGCTATGCAAGCATTATCGCACCGGAACGTATAGGAAGTGAAGCACAAAGGCTTTTGCATTTGGTGGAACTTTCTTTGTGTAATGGACATTTGACAGGTGCTGAGGCACATCATTTGCAATCCCTACAAGATGAGATGGGAAAACTCATTCTTTTGACAGAAAAGGAAGAGTTTCGACGCTTGTCTGTGGATAGGCGTTTGTCATTACACGAAAGTCTGCAACGCTCTCAGGAAAAATTGATATTTTCCATACAAAGAGCAGAAGTTCCCACTGCGAGGATGCAATGAAATTAAAATTCTGTACACTGTTACTTGTCTTGTCTACCGCCTTTTTGTCCGCCTGTGCCGCGCCCAATGCCACAGTGGGCATGAATGGTCAAATGGCCACACCTTACCATATTACAAAAGACGCGTTGGTGGTGGTAAGCCCCATCCGTGTTTATGTGCAGCCAAACGCTTCACCTAAACAGGCTTTACGCGGTTTATTTGTGCCCTTGCGTGTGACGCAAGATATAGCCAGCCCTAAAAATATCAGCCATAATGTCAGCCGCCAAGTATGGCAAGTATGGCTTGCGCAAAAATCTTTTGCCGCTTTGGAATATGATGACAGAACTGTCCCTTTCCAAGTGAGTGACGCTTTACAAATGGCAAAAAGCCGCGGCGCCAATGTGCTTGTGGGCGGATATATTACGCACTTCATGGACAGCGGCGGTGTAGGAACATCGGCTATATCTATGCAAATAGAGCTGTATGACGTGGCAACAGGTACTTTGCTTTGGTCTATGGCACAAGGCGGCAGCATAGACAAACAACAACCCACCGACCTCTTTATTGTGGGCGTACAAGACCGTATGCCAGCTGATCCTATGGGCTTAACAGCGCGCTCTGTGGGCTATGATTTAGGTATGAAAGTGTATAATTGGGTTTATCCCCACGCCAACCAAGGGCAGGGCGCTGGACAAGTGTTTTAGAGCGTGGTGATACGCTGTCAGCATTAAGTTTTTTGGAAAGGGTTTTTCCCCAAAAAGGACAAGCCCCAATAAATTTTGTCCATAAAAAAAAGGAAGGCTCGCACCTTCCTTTTTTTATGTGAGAGGAGTTTAATGAAACCTTTTTAAGGATGGTTTTTGCTCTTATCTTGAACAAATTCGCTTCCTGTATGGCAAGGCGAACATTCCATAGTGCCTTTCAAAGAAGTGCTTTCCCACTTCTCTGGCTTAGGACCATGACAGCCTTCTACCGTACAGCTTTGATACATTTCAGAACGGGTCAGTGTGGGTTTAAACGTGCCGTTCATTTGTGCTGTAATAAGCTCTGCTACTTTTGCCGCAGTGTCAGCAGTTATGCGCGCACAGCGTTCAGAACGCTCTTTAGCGCCGGAAGCATAACCTGTCTGGCTACACCAACGCGCCACAGAAATATGACATAAGATAGAATCAGATACGGAAGAGGGCAGGGCTTTGTCTATTTTGGCAGTGCCTGCCGCCGGCTGAAAAATGGGCAAGGCTGCCGTTTCATACCAGCGGAAAAGTTCTTGTTGCAAGGGGATAGCAACTTTACGAGGATAGAAAAGAGAAATTACCTGTGCGCCGCCCATAAGACAGCCACATGTTCCGCCAGATTCTGCCGTGGCACTTTTGCCAAATTCCATACAGCTAAAAGGAAAGGTGGAGTAAGGAGCACCAAATTTTTCACCCATCAGACCGATGAGTCCGTACATGACGCCATAGGCTCAGCCATAACCTTTATGATGATAGGCAGCGTGCGCCAAAACAGCCACTTCTTTGGGCTCTAAAGTGTGAGGTTTCCAACTAAAATCACCGCCTTGCTGGGCAAAACGCTGCATTTTTGTCTCTTGCGCGCAAGCCATGCCTGTCATACCGCCGGTGGCAATGAGCCCTCCAAGAGTCACAATGCCGCCCAATACTTTCCTTCTATCCATGCCTCTAACTCCTTATGTCTGTACTAAAAATTTTCTATTGTAAAAATAGAAACACTAAACCTACTAATTCAATATGTTAACCAGTAGTCAGTCTTTTATTGTACTTATTTTCACAAAAGTCAAGCATTAGTTACAAAAATCACAAAATAAGCATAATTAAAAAGACATGAGGAATATGTTCGCCAAAAGCCGTTTTCGCGAACACGTTGTATGTGATATGTTCGCCAAAAGCCGTTTTCGCGAACATATTATATTATGATATGGTCTATAATGAATTGTGACGTATAAATAAGTCACATAATTTTGTAGCGCAGAACGTGGGGAAGGAAAAAGAGCTCTCCTCCCCCACAGAGAGAAATAAGGCTATTCTGCTAAAGCTTCGGCAAAGCGAGCGCGCAGGGTTTCAAGTTTGGTGCGGGCGTCGTCCATTTGAGCGGCGCGGTCGCGTTCTTTTTGCACCACATCGGCAGGGGCGCGAGAAACAAAGCTTTCATTGGCAAGTTTTTTGGAAATATTATCTAATTCCTTGTCAATTTTGCCAATTTCCTTGTCTAAACGTGCCATTTCGCCTTGTAAGTCCACAGAACCAGAAAGCGGAATAATAATCTGGCATCCTTGTACCACTTGTGAGGCAGAGGCTTTAGGGGCTTCAATGCTGGCGTCAATGGTGAGACTTTCCAAACGTGCTAAATTAGAAATCATTTCACGCGCCGCCTCAAGAGTATTTTCTTGTGTGGCATTTTCTGCGTGCACAAGCACCTTGAGACGTAAGGACGGCGCAATATTCAATTCAGAGCGAATGGTGCGCACGGCAACAATAACGCCTTGGATAAATTCCATACGTGCAGCTTCTTCTGGCTTATGACACGCAGCACGCGGCGCAGGATAGCGTTGCACAGCAATATCTTGAATGCCGTCTTCATGAGTATGAATAGCTTGCCAAATTTCCGCCGTCACAAAAGGCATCATGGGATGTAAGAGCAAGAGCGTTTCGCGCAACACTGTCCAAAGCACATATTGCGCTTCTGGCTTGCGTGCTTCGTCTTGCATATCAGCTTTGATAAGCTCTAAATACCAGTCGCAGAACTCATTCCAAAGGAATTTATAGCCACCTTGAGCCGCATCATTAAAGCGGTATTCCTCAAGGGATTTGTCCATGTCTTCCTTGGCTTTTTCCAAACGGTGCAACATCCATTGATGATGTAGACCTTGCACTTCTTCCAAAGCTACAGGCTTAGGCGCGCCTTCGGGCAAGTGCATAAGAGCAAAGCGGGCGGCATTCCACAACTTATTGACAAAGTGGCGATAGCCTTCAATGCGGTCTTCAGCAAGACGAATATCACGTCCCATGGCGGCAAAGGAAGTGAGCGTAAAGCGCAAAGCGTCACAGCCGTATTTGTCTATCATTTCCAAGGGATTGATAGAATTGCCGAGGGATTTAGACATTTTGCGACCTTGAGCGTCGCGCACAAGAGCGTGTAAATATACATGATGGAAGGGCACAGCGTCCATAAAATGTAAGCCCATCATCATCATACGCGCTACCCAGAAAAAGAGAATATCAAAGCCCGTCACAAGAACGGCTGTGGGGTAGAATTGCTCTAATTCAGGAGTTTTTTCTGGCCAGCCCATAGTGGAGAAAGGCCACAAAGCTGAAGAGAACCATGTATCGAGCACGTCTTCATCTTGTATAAGCTTGGTGCTGGAACACTTGGAGCAGGTGGTGGGTGTGTCCATACTGACCAAAAGCTCACCGCAATCTTGGCATGTCCACGCAGGAATACGATGACCCCACCAGATTTGACGGCTGATGCACCAATCACGAATATTGTCTAACCAATTATAATAGGTTTTGAGCCAGCTTTCTGGAAGAATTTTTGTCAATTCAGGAGCGGCGGCGCGAGCGCGTGGAGCAAGCTTGGTGGCGGCCACAAACCATTGTGTAGATACGTGCGGCTCTACCACTGTGTGACAGCGGTAACACTCGCCCACAGAATGCGAAATTTCTTCCACAAGCACTAAGTCACCAGCGCTTTCAATGTCCGCCACAATCTTTGTGCGGCATGTTTTTTTATCAAGCCCTGTGTAAGGGCCGGCAATATCCTTCATGATACCCATATCGTCGATACCTTGAAGGAATTCTAAATTATGCTTTTGCCCAAGAGCCCAATCGTTATGGTCATGAGAAGGAGTCACTTTTAAGGCGCCTGTACCAAATTCACGGTCTACATAGGCGTCGGCAATAATAGGGATTTCACGCTTGAGAATGGGCACATACACTTTTTTGCCAATAAGGTGCGTATAGCGCTCGTCTTCTGGGTGCACACACACAGCAGTGTCAGCCACAATGGTCTCAGGGCGGGTGGTGGCAATGGTGATACTTTCGTCACTGCCTACCACATGGTAACGGACATGCCAAAGGTGGCTTTGATGCGGTTGGTGTTCCACTTCATCATCAGCAAGAGCTGTATGACAACGACTGCACCAGTTGATAATATAATCACCTTTATAAATGTAGCCTTGATTATACAAGTCTACAAAGACCTTACGTACAGAGGTAGAAAGCCCCTCATCCATAGTAAAACGCAAGCGACTCCAGTCCACAGAAGCGCCCATTTTGCGGATTTGGTTCAAAATAGTGTTGCCGTAATCTTCACGCCATTCCCACACTTTTTCGATAAAAGCTTCACGGCCTAAATCTTGACGTTTTTTTCCTTCCGTGGCTAAAGCGCGTTCTACCACGTTTTGCGTGGCAATGCCCGCATGGTCTGTGCCCGGAACCCATAGAACTTTCTTACCTTTTTGGCGTGCGTGACGACAAAGGACATCAATAAGAGTCAAGTTAAGAGCGTGCCCAATATGCAAAACACCCGTAACGTTGGGCGGCGGTATCACTATAGCGTAAGGCTCACCTTCTTCTTC
>CAYJFR010000143.1:0-6242 GCA_964369335.1 uncultured Desulfovibrionaceae bacterium
ATATCTGTGACTTTTTGGAATAAACACTACGAGCTTTTTGACTGCAATACTGAGGCGGTTAAGCTTTTTAATGCTCGCAATAAAGAAGAAATTCTACGCAATCATACAAAGCTTTTTCCTGCCTTACAACCTGACGGGACACGTTCTGAGGATAAAGCAGTATATGTTATACAGCAGGCCTTTGAAAAAGGCTATATACGCCTTGAATGGCTTTATCAAGATATGCAAGGGCAGCCTCTTCCTGTGGAAATAATAGTAGTACGTTCCACCTTTCATGGAGAAGATATTGTTGTAGAATATGTACGTGATTTACGTAAATTTAAAAATATGTTGCAAGAAATTAAAGCAGTGGGAGAGGATTTACGTAAAGCTAAGGACGCCGCAGAGCAAAGTACAAAAGCTAAGAGTGAATTTCTTGCTAATATGAGTCATGAAATCCGCACGCCCATGAACGGTATTTTAGGATTATTACACTTACTTAATACGACAGAGCTACAGAATGAGCAGAAAAATTATGTGGACAAAACCTTATTTTCTGCCAATAACTTATTGCGTATTATTAATGATATTTTAGACTTTTCTAAAATCGAAGCTGGTAAGTTAGAAATAGAAGCAACACCTTTTACTTTAGCCCAAATCTGCAAAGAGGTGCAGGACCTTTATACGGTGCCCATACAAGAAAAAGGTTTAGAATTTGTTCTTTCCGGATGTGATTGGAAAATGGAATATATGCTTGGTGACGCTTTACGCGTGAAGCAGATTCTCTTTAATCTTGTAAGTAATGCCATTAAATTTACAAAAAATGGGCGTATAGCACTCAATATTGAGATTATTGAGCGTACAGAAACATTTGTAAAATGTCTTTTTGCTGTTTCTGATACAGGTATAGGGCTGACACAAAGCCAGATTCAAAAATTGTTTTCTGCTTTTTCACAGGCAGATACTTCCATTACTCGCAAATATGGAGGTACGGGGCTTGGTCTTGTTATTTCCCGTAATCTTGCGCAACTCATGCAGGGTGATTTATGGGTAGAAAGCGTTGAAGGTGAAGGCTCAACTTTTTACTTTACGGCGCTATTTGATGTGTGCACAGGCAGTGTAGAACAAGAGGAAAATGTATACGAACCTATTTCACAGCTTTCAGGGCATTTACTGCTTGTAGAAGATAATGAAATCAATAGGCTTATTGCCGAAGAACTTTTACAAAGTATGGGGTATAGCGTAGATATTGCGGTTCATGGGCAAGAAGCTTTAGATATGTTAGCTAAGAAAAAATATGACCTTGTGTTGATGGATATTCAAATGCCCGTTATGGATGGTTTAACCACCAGTAAAAAAATCCGTGAGCAGAAGCATCTTGTCAATCTCCCCATTGTGGCTATGTCTGCCCACGCCATGACTGGAGATAAAGAAATAAGCCTTGCCCACGGTATGAATGCCCATATTACTAAGCCTATTGTGCCCGAAATACTCAATAGCACAATACAATATTGGATAAAAAATCCACCTCAGCAAAAATAGAATCTTTGAAAAAAGCTAAAGAATCACTTTAACCTTTCTTTTCTTCTTCGCTCCATTGGCAATAGGGGAGTCGCGCCAATGCCGCATTGCGATAGCGTGCATCGTCGGTTACTTCTTTACCAATCCACGCAGGTTTAACAAATTGCGCTTGTTCACTTTCTAATTCAATTTCTGCCACAATAAGCCCTGTATTATCTCCACAAAATTCATCCACTTCCCATATATGTTCTCCTTGGGGAATCTTATGGCGAATCTTATAAATAAGCGGCTTATGCGCTAAAGTTTCCAAAAGCTCCTTGGCATCTTCCAAGGGAATAGCATATTCATATTCTGAGCGAGAAATGCCGTCTTTGGGGCCTTTTATGGTTAAAAATGCCTTTTCAGATTCGGTGCGTACGCGTACAAAACATGTGGGAGATGAATAAATATATCCTTGGCAAAAATGGTAAGAAGTGGCTAACTCACGCCATTGTTCACCTATTACAAGAAATTTTCTTTCTATTTCTCTATACATATACTTCTCCTCACAATGGTATGAGTTGTAGATATAACATTATAGGCATATTGTGTATATTTATAAAAAGTAAACAAGAAAAGACGTACAACTATGGCTTTTCATATGTATAATCCCAAATGGTATGCCAATTTCCTTGATGTTCCATACTTGAAATACGCACACAATATTCTGTTTTTTGTAAAGCCGCACAAAAGGCTTTGTTTACAATAGGTGGTACTATATCGTCGGCGTAGCTCATAACATGTCTTTGCGGTAGCATTGCAATTAGTCCTACTTTATGCTGTGGATTTTGTGAACCGCTGAGAGGACTGACCTTATGCCACGCTGTCCACGTATCAATGTCCATATTGCCTGCTGCACTTCCTAGAAAAACAACATCTTTTCGTTTTGCAGCAACTAAGACTGCTGCCGCGCCTCCGCCAGAATATCCTATAAGAACAAGTTTTTTCGCTTGCGTTTTTTGCTTTATCTGCTCAATGGCAGTGTCTAAAGCCTCAATGACTTCAGGAGCAAAACGGTGTGAAGTCCAATATTTATTTGTACATAGAGAGGCACTTTGTACGTATTGACAAGGGCGTGCCAAATATAAAATTGCCGCGTCACTAGGGTCGTGTTTCGCTAAGTCAAAAGCTGTTGTTTTGGTGGGTGTAGGATCAGTAGAAGGTTTATGTCTATGTATCCACGCAAGCCCATCTCCCTCTATGTAGATATGTAATGTTTCATTATTGTTACGTGCTGGGCGTAACAGGCTAAACAGCGTAAACCGTGAAGTTTGTAAAATTTCTTCTTGGAAACTTTGATACTGTTTAGCCTGTTGTATATCTCGATAGAGCATAGCCCTTGCGCCGCTCACAGTTTGTACTTGTGAACAGCCAGTTATGCATAATAATCCTAAAATACAAAGTATTATGCCGTATTTTTTCATATTACCTTACTAAGGATTTACAAGAGTTGAGCGCCTTTACTTTAAGACGCGCTTCCATATACAAGGCTAAAGCCGCAATGGCTTGATCACACACATTGAAAACAGGTATACCTAATTGCACAAGAGCACGTCTGTATTGGCAGTATAAAGCGCCGCCGTCCACAACGCCGATAAGAGGTTTTGCACCCTCTTTAGGTAATTGTTGCATAAGCTTTTCTGCCAGATGCACCATACTTTCTGGATGGTGCATACTAAGAGGCGTATCTTGCTCGGCAAGGGTATGTGTGAAAGGGGAGAGCGGGCCAAAGCTCATAATGACGGCATCAATACCTGTATCCTCAAGGAGAATACGCGCCATATCCATATGTAGTTTATCATTGGCGGCGGGGTTTATATCCAAAGGATTTTGCACCGTAACTAAGGCATCTAAACCATTTTCTTTGAGCACATGAGCAATTTTTTCTGTGGTTTTAGGGCCAAAGTTACATAAAGACATACTATAGGCATCGGACTGAATGGAATCAGCCATACCCACAGCTTCAAAACCGGCACCGCTCACCGCCGCAAGCCTTCTGCCGCCAATATGCTTGTGGTGTAAATGCTCCGCCAACATAAAGACATTTTGAAATTCTGTGAAAGTACGTGTCACAATGGCACCGGCTTCTTGCACACAGCTTTCACATACCATATAATCCCCTGCCAAAGAGGCTGTATGTCCGCTGGTGGCGTTTTTGCCCTCAGGGGTACGGCCTGCTTTATAAAAGATAACCATCTTTCCAGCGCTGACAGCTTTACGTACCGCGCGAACAAAAGACAGCCCATCGCCATCTTTAAAGCCCTCTGCATACACTGCAATAACATCCACATGCTCTTGCGTACTAAAATAAGTAACCATATCCCCAAGGGTGAGATCGGACTGATTGCCTATGGAAATCATATATGCCGGAGAAAGCTCAGGCATTTGACTCATGCGGTGTACCATAAAAGCGCCGCTTTGGCTGATAAGCGCCGCTCGATATACAGTGGTGGGACAGGGGTTTTGTGGGAATTTTTCCTTGGGTATAAACCATGTGTCGTATTGCCCAGGGTGAGAAACCACGCCCATGCAGTTAGCTCCCAGAAAAATAGGCCCACCATCGGCCTTGGTATGCCCCTCTTCAATGGCATGAATAACCTTTTCCGCACGCTCCACACTGTCATGGGTTTCGCCCATATTTCCTGCAATAAGCATAACCGATTGCGCCGCATTTTTGTCTATAATGGCAGGCACCAAGTCTGACAAGCTTTCTGCCCCCACTGCCATAACGAGTAAATCTAAAGGTTCTGTTAAAGCCTCAAAATGTGGCAAACAAGCAACGCCATCAATATTTTCTTCTTTTTCATGAAATATAGTAATGTTTTCTTTAGGAAAACCTGAGGCTTGAATATTGTCTAAAATCATGCGCCCAAAGTTTTTTCTTGTGGCAGATACCCCCATAATGCCTATACGCTGCGGATGCAACAAATTATGTATTTTATGAATAGGGCGCTCAGGGCGTGCTTCTTGAGGCAAAGAAAAACGGCACAGACCATCTAGAGGAACCATAAGATAATCAGTGAAAGCGAAAGGATTGATTTCTAATTCTTCAATGATAAAAGGCGCCGTAGCGTTTTGCGCTGAGTAATATTTTCCCATATGTATAAAGGAAGAAAAACACTCTATTAATTGTTCATCACTGACAATACGTTGCTGACCACGGGTGCGTCCTGCAAGTTTTTGATAGGAAATAGTTTTGCGGAAAAGATGAAAAAAGCCCTCTCCGTCAAGCATTTCCACAGAAGCCGCCACAATGGCTTGTCCCTTACAAAAGCGTTTTGCATACAGTTCTGTGTCTGTACCTCCAAGACCTGCGCTGATAATAGTGCCAAACTCTCTACTATGGCGTAAGCCCACAATAAGCTCATTACCAAAGGCGCTGGAATCTGGCGGCATGAATTGGGTCAGCATCACGCCTTGCACGTCATTTTCTATGGCATACAATAAATCTTCGCCTTTAAGTCCTTGATAACTCAAAGGCGCGTGCTCTGGATGTCTTTCTATGAGGGCTGCAAAAGTTTCTGGAACTTCATAAAACATACGCCGCACTGCCGCGCGTATTTTTTCAGGTGTACGCGGTACAATGCGCACCCCTTGGGCTTCTGTTTTATGCACAATGGTAGAAGAAACTATTTTTAAGACGATTTTCTCGCCTGTAAATTGGGCTATATCCTCATCAGAAGGGCGAGAATTGCGCGGTATAAGTAAGGTCTTGGGAGGGCTTTCAGCTCCTGAACGTGCCAAAAGGTCATACACTTCGTATTCAAAAAGATAATCACGTTTTTGTTCTTGAGCGGCGGAAAAAATACGAGTAATGGCGGAGAAATCTATGGAAAGTTGCATACGATATCCTTTATATTCAGTAGAGGTAGTAAGAGAGATGAATACAAATGGTCTGCAGTGATGTTCTATATTTCTCTTATACCTTTAAAGGGCTTGAGAGGCAAGAGCTTGTTCTTTCCCTTGCTTCAACCTGAAAAAGTTGATAGGCATATAAATTTATAAATATACGGAGAAAAATATGAAAGTATGCATTATAACAGGCGGTTCACGAGGTATAGGGCTTGATTTGAGCAAAAGATTTGTTGCGCTGGATTTTCAAGTCATAGTGCTTGATATTGTACCTAGTCCTCAAGAAGATGTGCAATATATACATTGTGACTTGGCTAATCCCCAAGATATTCGCACAGCTTTTGCCCATATACGCCAGCAACATAATACCGCGCATATTCTTATCAATAATGGCGCCATCACCGTTTTTGAAAAATCCATTGAACAGACAACCTTAGAAGATATCGACGCCTTATTGCATACCAATTTACGCGGAGCATATTTGTGCGCGCAAGAGTTTATTGCTTTAAATAAAGGGCAAGATTACGGAAGAATTATCAATATCGCCTCTACACGTTGGCATCAAAATATGGCGGATTGGGAATTGTACGGCATGAGTAAGGGCGGATTGGTTTCTTTAACCAATACCCTTTGTGTTTCTCTTATAGGTACACCTGTCACTGTTAATGCTGTAAGCCCCGGTCATATACACACTGGAACATGGGAAGAGTTGGAAGAACATGACCATATTATCCATCCCTCCAATAGAGTAGGTATGCCACGCGATGTTTCCAATGTGTGTGTATTTTTGGCAGACCCAGAAAATGATTTTATCAACGGCGCTAATATTATTGTGGATGGTGGTATGACTA
>CAYJFR010000144.1:0-6135 GCA_964369335.1 uncultured Desulfovibrionaceae bacterium
ATTTTACGCTGTGCGGCGGCACTACATGCGCAAAACCGCCTTCATTTTGCGCCATAAGACTGGCTATTTTCTCTTCAGCTTGTGCCAATTTCTTTTCTAAGAGCATAATTTCTTTTTGTTGCTCTTGCAGGGCTTCATCGAGATCTTTGAGAAGCTTTTCCTGAAAGTACAGTCCTTCTTCCAGAAGGGCCAGACGATGGTCTAGGTCAGCCATGTTTTTTTCCTTTACGTGTAGTATGCCCCTTAGCGTCTTGGTTACGTCCTTGGGGAGCATGTTTTTTGTCGCTACGATTTTGCGAGCCACCGTGTTTTGCCCCATCTCTTCCTCTGTTTTTTTCCTGTTGGGGTCTTCGTTGCGGAGGGCGTCCCACATCTGGCATAAGAATACGGTGTTGTTGCAAGCGCTGTGCGTCACTGCGCGCCACATAAATAGGATTTTTCTGGGTATCCAATCCCGTATAATACATGGCGGTGGCTATGGTTCCCGGCGTGGGAATAAAACATTGCACTTGTTGCGGCTTCCAATTTCTTTGCGCCAGCCATGCCGCAAGACCTTGCATATGCGCCGTAGTACAGCCAGGGTAAGCGCTCATAAGATAGGGAACCACATATTGCTCACGCCCTGCCTTTTGGCAATATCTTTGAAAGTTAGCTAGAAATTTCTCAAAGACAGCAAGGGCAGGCTTACGCATAAGGTCTAAGACTTCTGATTCGCTGTGCTCTGGAGCAATCTTTAACTGCCCACCAGTAAATTCCTCTGTGTAAGCTTGTATGGCGTGGGGTTCATGTGCCGCAATGTCAGCACGAATACCCGAAGCCACGCGCACATGTTTAATACCAGGGAGTTTTTTCATTTGGCGTAAAAGCTGAATATGTTCTTCTTGCGGTGTCACAAAGAAAGGGCACACCTTGGGAAAACAACAAGAGGAGCGCGTACAGCGTTTGGGATTGGTACACGAGCCTTGCCACATATTGGCAGTAGGGCCGCCCACATCGGAAATACTGCCATGAAAGCCTTTTTTCTTGGTCATGCCACGAGCTTCATCCAAAAGAGAATGTGCCGAACGCGAAAATATACGCCGACCTTGATGCAAAGCCAAAGAACAAAAGGCACAGCCGCCGCCACAGCCACGGTGTGAAGTTATGCTAGTACGCAACATTTCTTCGGCGGGAATGGCTTCGGTATAAGAAGGGTGCGCCGCACGTTGGAAAGGTAAAGCATACAAGGTGTCCATATCTTGCTCACTGAGCCCTTGTGCGGGAGGAGCAATGATAAGATGACGCGTATCAAAATCTTGCTTTAAATAATGTTGCCCCGTATGCACATGTTGCTCAAGTTCTAAGGTCACGTCCATAAGTAAGGGCGCGTCGTTGAGCATGGCTTCGTGTGTGGGCAGGTCAATATATCTGTACTGATAATCTATGTCGGCGCTTTTCTGTATCCACGCTGTGCCGTCTATATATTCCAGAGGTAAACCTTGAGCACAGCGGTCAGCAATTTCCACCACAGCACGCTCACCCATACCGTACACAAGCACATGGGCTTTAGCGTCCAAAAGCAAAGAACGACGCAGAGAATCTGACCAAAAATCATAATGCGTAGTGCGGCGTAGAGAGGCTTCTATGCCTCCCAACACCAAGGGCACACCGGGAAAAGCACGGCGTGCCAAATTGGCATAAATAATACTAGCTCTATTGGGGCGCGCGCCAGCCTTACCGCCGGGGGTATAAGAATCTTCTGAGCGTTTTTTCCTAAAGGCTGTATAGTGAGCTAGCTGAGAATCCAAAGCGCCCGCGGTTATACCCACATACAGCTTGGGCGTGCCCATACAGGTTATGTCATCGGTATTTTGCCAGTTGGGCTGGGCGCAAATACCCACCCTATACCCATGTGCCATAAGCCAACGCCCCAAAAGCGCCACGCCAAAAGCGGGGTGGTCCACATAGGCATCCCCTGTAATAAAAAGAATATCCAGCGAATCCCAGCCCAAGGCGTCCATTTCTGCCTTGCTCATGGGAATAAAGGATGGCTGCGTCAAAGATGCGCGCGTGCTAGGGGGGGCTTGAGTCATAGTGATGCCTTTTGCTTGATGGGCTGTTAATAAGCATGAGACCAAGCCCATATAATTACGGGCTTGGTCTATAAGGAATTATTGTTTGGGAGGAGTGATGAGTCGGGAGCCAGTGCCGGCTTTGTGTTCAGAAGCTTTTTTAGCCTCTTCTTCTTTCATGCCCTGCATATGTGTGCTTTGAAAGCTCATCCATTCTTCTAGGGATATGCCGCCATTCTTGTCTTTATCAATGATACCAAAGACAGCATCTGTCATTTGCGGATAGGCAGTGTTAAATTCTTCAGGGCTGACGATTTTATCGGCATCACTGTCCATTTTGGTATATTTTTCAGAGGCATTGCTCATAAGGTCGGAAGTTTTTCCCGGTGCGTTACCGTCCATGCCGGGCATGGCGTGAGCAAGAGAACTTACGGTGAGCATGACGCCAACTAATAGAGCTTTTTTCATTTTTTCTCCTAATATAGAGTATATGATGTTATTGTGCTTTGTTATGAGGGTATTTTTCAAAGAGCGAGGTTGTTTTGCGCAACCTGCTACGCTCTCATACTGTATGTTCCCCTAGATTGTAAAGCCAACTTTGCATTGAAAAGGAGTAAAATAAAAAAGAGTTTTTAGGAATAGCCCTCGTGCATCTTGACCTAGAGCCTTGCGTGGCTTATTTTAGTTTCATTATGAATTGGGACTGGGATAAACTACAAGAAAAACGGCAGAGGCAGTCGCGTCAATCTCCTTTTGGCGGAGATAACAATCGTAACGATAATAATCGTAATGATGATGGCGACAACAACGGCGACGACGACGGTCGTAAGCCTTTTATAAGTTATCAAAAAAGACCAGAGAACCCTCTTAAAGGTCATGTACAATTGCCTAGCGGCAAGGGCATATGGTTTGTAGGTGGGGCCTTGGCGGTGCTATGGCTTTTATCGGGTATCTTTATTGTAGAACCTGATGAAGAGGGCGTCGTTTTGCGCTTTGGCGAATATGTACGTACTGTGGGCCCTGGTCCGCATTATCATTTACCTGTGCCCATTGAAACTGTGTACAAGCCAAAAGTAACACAGATTTTGCGCGGTGAAGTAGGCTTTCGCTCTGTGGGGCAAGAGTCTTCTTTCCAACAAGGACAACTGCGCACCGTTCCAGAAGAAGCTTCCATGCTGACGGGTGACGAAAATATTGTAAATGTACAATTCAGCGTACAATACAAAATCAGTGATCCCGTAGAATACCTTTTTAACGTCACCAATCAAGCCGCTGTTGTGCGTAATGCCGCAGAGGCTGCCATGCGTGAAGTTATTGGGAAAAGCATGATTGATTCTGCCCTCACCGATGGCAAAATCCAAATTCAAAGTGACGCAACTGAACTTTTGCAAAATATTTTGAATCGCTATGAAGTGGGTGTTCAAATTATCGCTGTGCAACTTCAAGACGTGCATCCGCCGCAAGAAGTTATTGACGCTTTTAAAGACGTTGCCTCAGCACGCGAAGACAAAAGTCGTATTATCAACGAAGCTGAAGCCTATCGCAATGAAATCTTGCCTAAGGCTCGCGGTGAAGCTGCCCAGCTAGAAAACCAAGCACAAGCGTATAAGGAAACACGCATACAAAATGCCACTGGTGTGGCAGGACGTTTTTTAGCTGTTCTTGAAGAATATAATAAAGCGCAAGATGTTACGAAAAAACGCTTATATTTTGAAGCAATAGAAGAAATTTTGACAAATTCACCTGAAAAAATCATTGTTCCAGCAGGCGCGGCAGACCGTACATTGCCTTTCTTACCACTCACAACGTCGCCAGCTGGTAGCGTTGCGCCTAGGGCAGCTGCAGGAGGTAATCAATAATGAAAAATAATCCTCTTGCATTGGGAATCGCTCTCTTTGTGCTTATCCTTATGGTGGGGCAAAGCTTTTTTACTGTGCATGAAACAGAAAAAGCTATTGTGTTGCAATTAGGTGTGCCCAAGGACGATGTATATGGGCCTGGTTTGCATTTTAAATTACCCTTTATCCAAAATGTATTGTATTTTGACTCACGTATCTTAGATTATGACGCACGTCCCACAGAGGCATTTACTGTGGATAAAAAAGCCATTGTATTGGACAACTATGCCCGTTGGCGCATAGAAGATCCTTTGCAATTTTATCGTACCATGCGCACCATCCCCGGTGCTCAGGCACGCCTTGACGACGTGGTCTATTCGCAATTGCGCGCCCTTGTGGGTGGCTACACTCTTACAGAGGTGGTTTCTTCACAACGTGCAAAAATCATGGAAGAGGTAACGCAAAAGGTTGCGGCGCTTATGAAAGGTTTTGGGGTTGAAGTGGTAGACGTGCGTATTAAACGTACTGACTTACCTTCAGAAAACCAAAGAGCTATTTTTGAGCGTATGCAGGCAGAACGTGAAAGGCAAGCAAAACAGTATCGCTCCGAAGGTGTGGAAGAATCCACCCGCATTCGTTCTGATGCTGACCGTCAAAAAGCGGTGATTCTTGCTGAAGCCAATAAAAAAGCAGAACTCATTCACGGTGAAGGCGATGCTGAAGCCGCGCAGATTTTTGCTAATGCTTTTGGAAAATCTCCCGAATTTTATGAATTTCAGCAAGGCTTGGAAGTGTTGCGCTACTCATTGCGCGAAAACAGTCGCATAGTGCTTTCTAGTGATGATCCTATGTTAGCACCTTTGCAACAAACATTAAAATAACCTTTTATTTATAAACTAGAGGAAAGGCATATGTCCTCATTTCAAGAAGCCTATGAGCGAATAAAGTTTGCCACAGCTACTAAGACGCAAATCGAAATAGCCGCGCTGTTAGAAATACGTCAATCCAGCATTTCCGATGCTAAAAGACGTAATTCTGTGCCGGCAGAATGGGTCATGAAACTTTTTGAAAAGTTTGGCTTAAATCCCGATTGGATTAAACAAGGCGTTGGCCCCATGTATTTGCGTACTGAAGCAGGCTATCTTCCCCAAGAAGGTCCTCTTGCAGAAAGTGGATTGGCAGAAAGCCCCATTTTTTATGGCGAGCCATCCACAAAAAGCGTTATGCTTACTGTCTTTGGCACAGCATGCGCTTATAAAGACGGTGATATTCATCCGCCTTTACCACAAGTGGGAAAGGTCTCTCTTCCCCTCTCCTTTGCCGATGCTGGCATTCAGGTTTTGCGTGTAGAAGCGCCTAATATGGCACCTCTTATCGGACGCGGAGCCTATATTGGGGTGGATATTTCTGCAAAAGTACCCGTGTCTGGTCTCGTGTATGCGTTGTACTGGCCACACGAAGGGCTTGCACTGAAGCGAGTCTTTCTTGACAGCGATGATATGCACTATATTCTGCGTTCCGACGCAGAAGGGCACGCTGAGATTCGTTTACCCGTCAAAACATTTAATGCACGTCTCTTAGGTAAGGTTTCATGGGTTTTACAAAATCTCTAAGCGTATACGCATAGATACTATAAAGCGAGTTGCTCTTGCGAGCAGCTCGCTTTTTTTAGGGGCTGTCTCTATTGAGGAAGGAAAAATATATTCGCACACCAAAAAAAAGGGATGAGTCAAACTCATCCCTCATAATATTCCTAAGAATATTTGTTGTTGCTTTTTAAAAAATAAGCAACAAAGACTTTTTAGTCTTCGCCTTCAGCAGCAGATTGCTTACCAGCGCCTTTAAGGCCGTACATGGTAGTAGAGCCAGAGGACCAGTATTCGATAACGTCTTCGTTAACGAGCTTAGTCAAAATTTTCTTTACTTCACGAGGGCCTTTGCCTTCGAAAAGGGGAAGAAAATCTTGGAAGTAGAACTTGGACTTGCCGGTTTTGCTTTGCAAAAACTCAACAATGATGGTTTTTTCGTCGCTCATTTTTTTCTCCAAATTGGGCGGCCCCCAAAAGAGCCGCCCTCGTTAGTGCAATCTTGCTCTTAGAACTTGAATTGCGTGCTTTGACGCCAAGTGTAGTAAGCAGGGTCGCGGAAGTCGTCGATAAGGTGGTGAGTGAAGGTAAGGCCGGTCTTCTTGAAGAAGCTTTCCCAGCCAATACGCTCAGCCCAATCGCCAATACGTTCGTACTTGT
>CAYJFR010000145.1:0-6040 GCA_964369335.1 uncultured Desulfovibrionaceae bacterium
CATGGTCAAAATTGGCACAACGCAAGTACAACGCAAACTTTTTTTCAACTTAAATAAAGAACGCCAAAAACTTATTTCACAAGGTTTTGACCCTGACGCTGCCATGCTTTCAGAAAAGCTCGGCGTCAGCGTAGAGCAAGTTCACGAAATGAATCAACGCCTTGGGGCTTCAGACATGTCTTTAGATATGCAAGTCAGCGATGCTACGGGCGGCGCTTCGCGTATTGATTTCTTGCCCGCTCTTGATATGGGCGTAGAAGACAGTATTGCCAGCAATGAGATTGCCAGACTGGTGCAAAAACATTTAGAAAGTATCATTCCAAAGCTTAATGAAAAAGAAAATTACATTTTACAAAATAGACTGCTCACAGACGAGCCTGTCACCTTGCGCGAAATCGGCGAAAGGTATAATGTAACCCGAGAACGAGTGCGTCAATTGGAAGCGCGGTTACTCGAAAAACTGCGTCAGCATTTAAGTAATGATATAAAAGACTTCTCTGAAGATTGGATAAATACATAATATGAACAACACTGTAAGAAAGAGTCTTGTTGGCGTACTGCTTCTTTCCTCATGTTTTTTACTCGGCAGTAGCGGTTGCGCTGCCACAGACAAAAGTGGGGAAAGCTCTTCTTCTGGCGACGGTGCGGCATTTGCTGCCACCAGCACAGCCCTACGCGTGCCTTTAACGTCTGAAAATATTTATACCTATCTTGCTTTCAACCGAGCCTTAAAGCGTAACAATATTTTAGCTCTTATAGACCCTCTCAGGGAATTGAGTAAGTATTCACCTCCCGTATCTGTGTATATAGAGGCGGGTATTTGGGCCATGGAAAACTCTGCCAAAGCCCTTGTACCGCTCATCAAAGAAGGGCTGAAGCTACATGGGCATGATACGTCCCTCAATTTGCTCTATGCGGAGTTATTACAAAAATACGAAGGTTCAGAAAAAGCTGTTGAGCATATTACAGAGTATTTACAAGCCTATCCCAACGCGGTGGACGCTCAAGTTGAACTAGCTCTTTTGCACAGCAATAATAATGAATTAGACAAAGCAGAAAAAATCTTTCTCAGCATTGCAGAAAAAGACCGTAGCGGCATTGTAGATTATTATCACGCCAAAACCTTGGTCAAGCTTGGCAGAAAAGCAGAAGCTCTCACCTTTCTTGAAAGTGCTGTGAAAAAAACGCCTGACTTTTTAGAAGGGCTCAACGATTTAGCTTTTTTGTACGAGCAAAACAAAGATTATAGAAAAGCGCGTGATACCTATATAAAAATGCTGGACAGTTATTCTGCCAGCTATGAACTTATTTTACGCGTCATTATGCTGTCTTTACGCCTCAATGAAATAGATACGGCAGTAAAGTTTTTTGAAGATAATCCCTTAACGCCCGAAATCACCGTCACTGTCGCCAGTTTATTTGTAGAATCGGGCAATTATGATGTGGCAGAGCCTATTTTACACGGGCTTGCAGATCTGGAAGACGCGCCGCAAGAGTTGTATTTATATCTTGCTGCCATTGCCTATGAGCGTGATGCCAGCCCACAAAAAGCCTATGATTGGCTCTCACACATTGACGAAAAAGATGCAGCCTACGAGCGCTCTTTATATTTACGTCTGCAACTGTTACTTGACCTTGAAAAGTACGATTTAGCCTTAAAAGAAGTGCAAAAAAGCATACAGAAAAAGCCCAATGACCCAGAGTTTTGGTTGCTAGAAATACGTATTCTCGCTTCCATGAAAAACTTTTCTAAGGGTATTGAAAAGGCCGTGGCTCTTATGCAAAAATGGCCTGACAATATGGAAATAGCCTATGTGCACGCCTCCTTGCTCGACCAAAGCGGTCAGAAAAATGCGGCTCTTGAGGCTATGGAAGCCATCATCAAAAAACAGCCCGACTATTTTCAAGCGTTGAACTATGTGGGCTACACCTTAGCTGAGCAAAGCAAGGACTTAAAGCGCGCTGTGCGTTTATTACGTCAAGCAGACGCCCTTTCCCCTGACAGCAATTATATTTTAGATTCCTTGGCATGGGCCTTATACAAAATCGGCGAAACCAAGGAGGCGTGGAAAGTTATCAATAAAGCTGTTCAAGCCGAAGGCGCTCCTGAGCCCACCATTTGGGAACATTATGGTGATATAGCTCGCACCCTTGGCAAAAAAGAAGAAGCACGTAAAGGCTATAAAAAAGCCTTGGAGTTCACCCCTAGCAATGCGGACACCATTACGTATAAACTTCAACAATTATAGAGTACACCATTATGAAAGCATATTTTTCTAAAGCTCTATTAGCAACCTTGGTTCTTGGTCTGTGCGCTTGTGCCAAAGCGCCCCTTGGCCCCGTAAGCCATGATGCCGACGCTCTTTGGCAAAATTATGCCAAAACAGCACAAAGTGTCACCACGCCCTTTCGTACACAGCTCAGCTTACGCTACGGCGTAGAAGGCAGTACAGACCGTGTGCAAGGTTTGCTTTGGGGCAATTCTGTGCAAGAATTACGCCTTGATATATCTGCTGGTGTGGGCGTTACCGTGGCAAAAATCTACGAAGGCGCCAAAGAATTTGTCATCTATGTTCCCAGTGAGGAAAAAGCCTATATACAACAAGGCGCGGAAAAACCTCTTTTCAATGTGGGCGTGCCCATGCCTCTTGGTCTCAGCCATTTGACCTTGATACTTCAAGGGCATTACGCTTCAGTCTTTGGACTTAAACACAGCAGTACAGCTCTTGCCATCCAAGACGCAGACATATCTTCTGAATTTACAGAGGATATGCCAGAAGACGCTAAAGTCTATACGCTCGACTCTGGTGACTTTAGAGGTACTTTAGTGCTCAATGCTTTGGGACAGCCTATTTTTTGGCAAGAAGACAGCTCCACAGGTTGGACCATAGCCTTATGGTATAAAGACCACGAATCCGTACCCTATAAGCTGGACATCAAACATATAGCTTCTGAGCGTAAGGCTGTGCTTATTGTCAGAGAGAGAGCTTCTGACCTTGACCTCTTTACAGCCTCACAAATGCAATTAACTTTCCCTAAAGAGACCGAAGTACGTCCTTTAGAAGAACTACAAGAACAATAGCTTTTTAGAAATAGATTGAAGGAGTACACCATGTCTTTTCCCGTACATATAGCTTCTGACCATGCTGGTCTTGCGCTCAAGGACCTTGTAAAAAAACACCTTGAAGCCGCTGGCTACACCGTACAAGACCACGGCACACACACAGCCGAAAGCTGTGACTACCCTGTTTTTGCACAAAATTTGTGTCAAGCACTGCTCAAAGACAGCGCTGAAGCCAAGGGTATTCTTATTTGTGGTACTGGTGTGGGCATGTCCATCATGGCAAATCGCTACCAGGGCATTCGTGCTGCTTTGTGCGGCAATGAATTTCAAGTACGCGCCACACGTGAGCACAATGACGCCAATGTGCTTTGTCTTGGTGAGCGTGTCACAGGTCCAGGCCTTGCCCTTTCTATGGTTGATATTTTCCTTCAAACGCCTTTTGAAGGCGGCAGACACCAGCGCCGCATTGATTTTTTTGACAACACGCTTTAAAAAAATTCTGTCTCAGAACACATATTTCATTGCCATAACAAAATATTGTTGTGGCAATGAACAGTTTTTAGAAAGGGGTATAGAGAAGAAGTTTTTTTGAAAACATGTTCCCTCACACATAAAGCCCCAATTTTTACGCATCCTCGGAGAAAAAAATGCTCATTTATAATACACTAAGCGGAAAAAAAGAAGAATTCGTCCCTGTACATGATGGCAAGGTGAATATGTACGTTTGTGGTATCACTGCCTACGATTATTGCCACATAGGTCATGCTCGCTCAGCATTGGTTTTTGACGTTATGGTACGTCACTTTCGCCACAGAGGTTTAGACGTCCGCTTTGTACGTAACTTCACAGACATTGACGATAAAATTATCAATCGCGCCCTCAAAGAAAATCGTGACTGGCGCGAAGTGGCGCAAACCTATATGAACGCTTTTCATGAAGATATGGACGCTTTAGGCGTTTTACGCGCCACAGAAGAGCCTTGCGCCACCATGTTCATTGCAGAAATGCAAGCCATGTGTGAACGCCTTATAGCTGATGGCAAAGCGTATTCCACTCCTTCGGGTGATGTGTATTTTCGCGTGCGTGCCTATGAGCCTTACGGTAAACTTTCTGGACGTAGCCTTGACGATTTACAAGCAGGTGCGCGCGTTGTGCCCGGCGATGAAAAAGAAGACCCATTAGATTTTGCTCTTTGGAAAGGCGCTAAACCCGACGAGCCTTTTTGGGAAAGTCCTTGGGGTAAAGGTCGCCCCGGTTGGCATATCGAATGTTCTGCCATGAGCGAAAAATATCTTCCTCTTGATATTCACGGCGGTGGACAAGACCTTATTTTCCCCCACCATGAAAATGAAATAGCCCAAACCGAAGCCTGCACTCATACAGAGTTGGCAAAGTATTGGGTGCATAATGGTTTTGTACAAATTAATTCAGAAAAAATGTCCAAATCCTTAGGCAATTTCACCACTATTCGCAATATTTTAGAACAATATCTTCCAGAAACCCTCCGCTTCTTCCTCCTTGGCAAGCATTATCGTAGTCCTGTAGACTTTACAGATTCTAGCATGGACGAAGCCGAACGCGGACAAAAGCGGGTCTATCAATGTGTTTCTGATGTGCAAACAGCGTTAACTCGTGAAAATTGGAAAAAAAGTCCCTTCCCTGTCAGCTTTATGGAAGAATTGCAAACTCTCGAAAAAGCTCTCGATGAGGCCATGCTTGACGACTGCAACTCTGCCGCCGCCTTAGGGCATATTTTCGGCATGGTGCGTCTTGTAAACAGAGCTTTAGAAGATAAGGCCACCAAGGCAAGCGAGGGCTTACCAGAATTTTTACAAGCTTTTCAAAAGATTCTTCAAGATTGGGGCGGCGTGTTGGGTCTTTTCCAACAAAATCCGCAAGAGTTCTTACTAGAGTTGCGCAGCAAACAAGCCACGCGCAAGGGTGTTGATGTGGCAAAAATAGAAGAATTTCTCCAAGAACGTCTTGAAGCCCGTAAGAATAAAGACTTTGCACGCTCCGATGCCATTCGTGACGAGTTGGCGAGCATGGGTGTAGAATTACGCGACACGCCGCAGGGTGCCGTGTGGGATATGGCGTAAAGTTTAAATAAAAAAGAGGATATTATGGCTGTTTATATTTCTGGTTCATTGGCATTTGACCGTATCATGACTTTCCAAGGAAAGTTCAAAGACAATATTATTCAAGATAAAGTACATATGATGAGCATCAGTTTTATGGTGGATCGTATGGAAGAAAAGTTTGGTGGTTGCTCTGGTAATATTGCGTACACCATGGCTTTACTTGGTGAAGCTCCCATTATTCTTGCTCATGCAGGGCGCGATTTTGCACCTTATGCCGCGCATTTAGAAAAGATGGGCTTACCTCTTGAGGGCATTACCCAAGACGATGAATTGTTCACCGCCTTATGCTACATCACCACAGACCTTGAAAATAACCAGATCACCGGCTTTTATCCTGGTGCTATGACCTTGCCTTGCCGTTACGGTTTTACCAATCTTGACGCAGAAAAAGACATTGCCATTATTTCCCCTGGTAATCTTAATGATATGCGCGCCTTGCCTGAGTATTTCAAAGATAAGGGTGTGCGTTATATTTATGACCCAGGTCAGCAGCTCCCTGTATTATCAGCTGAAGACCTTATTAAAGGTATCACTGGTTCTTTTGCGTTGACCACCAACGATTATGAGCTAGAAATGATTTGCCAAAAAACACAAAAATCTGTGCAAGAAATTCAAGCTTTGACGCAATGGTGCATCACTACCCTTGGCGAAAACGGTGCTAGCATCACCAATAACGGGCAAACTCATACCGTGAAGGCCGTTTCTGTAGAGGCTGTTATGGATCCCACAGGTGCAGGCGATTCCTATAGAAGCGGTTTGCTCAAAGGTATCAGCAATGGCTACGACATGATTGAATCTGCGCAAATAGCTTCCACATGTGCCAGTTATGCCATTG
>CAYJFR010000146.1:0-5972 GCA_964369335.1 uncultured Desulfovibrionaceae bacterium
CGTTGCGCGGATTGGCAAAAATCTTTGCGCCTGTCTCTTCTTGCATCTCATTTAAACGCAGAAAATCTTTTTTATACATGACCACTTCGCCGCGTACTTCGAGGCGCTGGGGCATGTTTTCTGTATGTTTAAGACGTAAGGGTACATTTTTAATGGTGCGCACTTGCGCTGTAACTACTTCGCCTGTTTCGCCGTCGCCACGCGTAAGGGCTGTGATTAAGTGCCCATTTTCATAAATAAGCTCCATGGCAAGTCCGTCAAGCTTGGGGTCACACCAAAAAACATCTAATTCTGCGGCACTTGCTTCAGGTAAAGCACGGTGCAAGCGCGTGCGCCAATCGTTCCATTCTTGAGTGTCAAAAACATTGTCGAGACCATACATGGTTTGGCTATGTTTTTGTTTTTCAAGCCACGGCAAAACCGTGCCTCCTGTACGCGCGGTAGGGGAGTGTTCAAGGCGGAATTGTGGAAAAGCTTCTTCTAAGTCTTGAAGTTCTTTGAACAGCGCGTCGTATTCTGCATCAGAAATACGTGGAGCGTCCAAGGTGTGGTAGGCGTGATTATGCTCTTCAAGCTCATGCACAAGTTCTTGTATGCGTGTTTGCGCTTGTTGCGCAGAAATATGGGGTGTTTTTGTCATAATGGTGTGTTTTCTTTCTTATATAGTAAAAGAAAAGCATTTTACGTATCTTAGAGAAAAAATGCAAGATACAATACTGTGCAAAAAAGACACAAGAATATCAAAAAATATTTTTTTGATATTGACAATTAAATTCATTTTCAGTAAAACTCCTCTTAACACGACACGTCATACCAGCTTTATGGGGTGGCTTAAAAAAATACATTTCAGGAGAGGTGTTTTATGAAACGCAATGTACAAGATTTTGAGCAAAAATTTCAGTGTGATGTACGTAAAAGTATTACAGGCTTACATGTTAAGCTCAGCGGCTGTTTCACCCATGAAGACGGTAAGACCATTACCAATATGTTGGGCGCCATGTATACAAGTGATATTCGTTTATTCTTAGATGTGCGTACATTATCCGTCAAATCTGAGCAAGAACGTGCTGCCTTTAAGCAATGTATAGAGGCTATTCCGCCGCGCCAAGTGATTTTTAAAGGCGAGCAGGGCGTACAGTTAGGGCATCAAGGCAATAGAATTCTCTTTATGAAGGACAGCCCCTGCAAATGCGCGGGAGCATGTAAGTCTTGTGCTTGTGACGCGCGTGTAAAAGACAGAAATGCAAAATTCAGCTTTAAGGTTAAAAGCGCTGTGTAAAAATATACTGCCTTTATTGTATAATTTTTTGGGGAAAAGCCTCTTTTGAAGAGAGGCTTTTCCCCTTTATTCATTCAGAGTTAGATTCTAACAGTCTGTTAATCCACACGATAATGACAACCAATGCTTTTGCGATTGCGTAAAGCGGCTTGGGTAATAACATAGGCTGTATGTGCACCGTGGAAGAGCTGAATTAATTCAGGCGTGATATGTGTGTGCTTGTAAAAATCGTGAATATGGCGTGACAATTCGCGTAAATCTTGAAAAGCGCGACGCAAACGAGCTGTTGTGCGGGTAATACCTACATAATTCCACATGGTATGGCGCACATTGGCCCAGTCTTGGGCTACAAGAGCGGGGTCGTCGTTGTTATCGCGTCCAATATGTTCCCAATCAGGTATGGCGGCGCATAAATCGCCAGAAACACTGGCTTCATCACGAGTACGAGCGGCAATATCTTTACCCGCAGCATGTCCCCAAGTGATGGCTTCTAAAAGCGAGGTGCTAGCAAGACGGTTGGCACCGTGAACACCAGTACAAGCACATTCTCCAATGGCATAAAGTCCCGACAATTCTGTACGCCCGTGTAAATCTGTGAGGATACCACCACAAAAATAGTGCGCAGCAGGAACCACAGGAATATGGTCTTTGCGAATATCAACGCCAATTTCTGCGCAACTGTTGAAAATGGTGGGGAAGCGTGTTTCGAGATTATGTTCAATGGAACTGGCGTCAAGATACAGACAAGGCGCACCAGTGGAAAGCATTTCGTGCACCATAGCTTGAGAAACAATGTCACGCGGCGCAAGCTCATTGCGAGCGTCGTATTTATGCATAAAAGGCTCGCCCTTATCGTCCAATAAACGCGCACCTTCACCGCGCATAGCCTCGGTGATAAGCTGACATTGCTTATTTCTTTTATTGTATAATGCTGTGGGGTGAAATTGCATAAATTCCACATTGGATAGCGCCACTTGCGCGCGGTGTGCCATGGAAACGGCAGAGCCTACACAAGAAGAAGCGTTGGTGGAGTGCAAGAAAATAGAACCTAAGCCGCCGCTTGCCAAAATAGTCCACGGGGCAAGCAAGGTCTGCACTTGTTTGAGTTCACTATTATACACATAGGCGCCGGCACAGCGATTTTCTACTCTATAGCGATATTCTGAGCGTCGCGCGTGGTGGCGGCTGGTGAGTAGGTCAATGGCGTGACATTGCAAAAGGCAGGTAATACGAGGATGTTCGCGCACTGCTGCTGTGAGGGTTTGCATAATGGAAGCGCCGGTATAGTCTGCTGTGTGCAAAATACGCGAATGACTGTGCCCACCCTCGCGTGTGAGATTCCACGAGCCGTCAGCATTGGTGTCAAAAGGAACTTTAACCCTTTGCATAAGCAAATATTCGATGGTTTTAGGCCCTTCTGCACAGAGATTTTTTACCGCTTTGGTATAGTTGTACTTATGTCCTGCGTCGAGAATATCCGCTTCTAAGTGTGTAGCATCGTCAGCCTGTGTAGACTTGTAGATGATGCCCCCTTGAGCCAGTTCTGAATTGCCGCCTCCAAGGTCTTTTTCTGAAGAAACGAGCAACACATCTACACCGCTGTCGGCAAGTGTTAATGCGGCGCTGCAACCGGCAAGACCGGATCCTATAATGAGTACTTGGCTATGACGACGGATATTCATGTATGCTGTGATCCTTTACGTAAGGCGGTGTAGTGAAAAAAATTATGGGGAAAGCTTGCTAGAAACTTTCCCCTTTATTTATATTTATTTAGATGCCTGCCTTGGCACAAGCGTCCAACATGCGGTCTAAAGAAGCTTTTGCCGGAGCTTTTTGCTCTTCTGGTACAGTGACCACAGGAGCTTTTTCTTCATAAATGGCAAGCAAGGTGTCAAAAAGCTTGTCATCGGTGATTTTTGCCATATCTGAGCAATACACAGAACGTAATGGTATGACGGTACAATGTCTTGCATAGTCTTCGCTCAAACGTTCCACCAAGTTTCCTTCTGTGCCCATGATAATGGTACTGCCTTTGGGGGCTTTTTTGACACATTCAATAAGATAGGTGGTAGAGCCAGCGCCGTCGGAAGCCTTAACTACGTCTGGATGGCATTCAGGGTGAACTACCACTTGGCAGTCAGGATATTCTTGACGCATAGCAGCCACTTGCGCGGTGGAAAGCTTGGCGTGAATGGCGCAACATCCTGGCCAAAGCAACATTCTTGCCTTACGCACAGCGTCCATGTCTATATGTGCGCCGCCGCCTTGAATATTGAGAATATGCCAATGCTCTTCGGTGAGCCCCAATTGTACGGCTGTGTTTTGCGCCAGATTTTTGTCTGGCAAAAAGAATACATAGCCATTGTCGCCTGCTTCTTCAAGAGCCCATTGTAACATAACTTTTGCATTGGCAGAGGTGCACACAGCGCCGCCAAAGCGTCCCACAACGTCCTTTACTGCCACAGAAGTATTGACATAGGCTAAGGGGATAACTTTACGCCCTTCTGCCTGAGCAACATCGTGTATTTTTGTGAGTATTTTTTCTAGTAAAGGTGCTGGCGTCATTTGTGACATAACACAGTTGGCGTTGTGGTCAGGAATATGTACTTGTTGCCCAGGGCGAGCCAAGAGAGCCGCGGATTCTGCCATAAAGTATACGCCGCATAAAATAACGTGCGGTGCAGAAATGCCCGCCACCTTGCGAGCAAGTTCTAAGGAATCACCTGTAATGTCACAATGTTCAACAACTTCTTCACTTTGATAGTGATGTCCCATGATGCACACCTTGTCACCAAGGGCATCGCGTAATGCATAAATGTCTTCAAACTTCATAGTATCCTCAATATAGAGAGAAAAATTATTATAATGGTATGCTTCCCATACGCATACTAAAATCTGCGCAGGGAGCCGAATGGGTTAAACGTCCTACGGAAATAAAATCTGCCGCACGTGTATCATGAGCGCTTAAAGCCAGCTCACGAATATTTTCAAGGTTGACACCGCCGCTGATTTCCGCCTCAATATGTTTGGGAATAAGCGGCAAACACTGACTGAGGCCCTCAACGCCCATATTATCCAACATAATGCGGTCAGCTTTGGCTGTGACGGCTTCACGTACTTCGTCGGCATGGCGACACTCTACTTCAATGGGCGGACAAGGATTGTATGTGGCGCGCAATGTTTCCACAGCCTTGGTGATGGAGCCGCTAGCGTCTATGTGATTGTCTTTGAGCATGAGCAATTCAGTGAGATCGCGACGATGATTATAACCGCCGCCAATGCGCACAGCGTATTTTTCAAGCCAGCGTAAGCCGGGCAGAGTTTTACGCGTATCTAATAAGCGCACGCCTGTACCTTCCAAAGCCTTCACATAGACTTGAGTCAAGTTGGCAATACCAGAAAGATGTGAGATGAAATTTAAAATGACGCGTTCTAATTTAAGAATATCTATGCTTGCCCCGTGTACGCGCACAATTTCTGTGCCTTTGCTGACGAAAGCCCCTTCTGTCACACAGGCTTGCCAAAAGCAGCTTCCGCCGCCTTGAGCGCCGTATTCAGCAAAAATAAGAGGGATAAGGGGTAAACCTGCTACGAAAGTGTCTTCTTTAGCCACTATATAGGCGCGTACGGTGTGTTGTTGTGCAAAAATACCTTGAGCGGTAAGGTCTGGGCCGTCTTCTTCAAGGGCTAATGCAATACATTTGTTGACATATTGTAACGAAATCTCTGTAAAGTAATCGTGGAAAACGACATCTGACATCTTGTCCCCAGCATAGCTTAGTGTTATTAAGACCTCGGCAATCAATGGTCTTGAGGCTTTGGCGGCGTAGGCAATACTGCCACACATTATATATAGGCACAGCCTTGTTTTATAATTACCAAGGTGTTATGTGTGCTTTTGAGTCTTGCTAAGGGCAATATACGCAGGCACATAGGAGCCTTGGCTTGGCTTCGCTGTTAAGATGTAGTGATATGCTTGGCTTTCGTCAAGTCTATGAGGCTAAATAAGAAAAATTTCACAAGCTGTGCCATGACAGAATGGCGCGTAGTATTGGGTGTAGCATGTCCAAAGAGCAACAACATATATCGTCTGAGCACGTCACTGAATCCAAGGAAACACAGGCTTTTTCCACTGATATAAAAAATGGTGAAGCCTATGACACAGAATATAAATCTGGTGACTGGATGCAAATGCCGGACGTGTGCCGCGATGACGCTGATATATCTAACATAGAAGCTCACTTTGCGCACCCTGCCGATATGGCAGACCATATTGAAAATCTTTCTTTGGAAAAGCAGGTTTGCGTGTTGCAAAACCTCTCTAAAGAAGACGCTGCCGAAGCCCTTGCAGAGCTTGAAGAATCCGTCGCTGTGGACGTGCTAGAAAATCTTGACCCTGACACCGCCGCGCAAATTATCGCTGAAATGTCACCAGACGATGCCGCCGACGTTTTGGATGAACTAGACGAAGACATCGTGACGCCTTGCTTGATAAATTGGAAAAAGAAGATTCCGAAGAAATCCGTAGTCTTCTTGCCTTTGACCCTGATTCTGCCGGTGGGGTTATGAATACAGAAATTATTCTGTTAGAGCAAAATATTACGGCGGACGAAGCCATCATTCATATTCGTCATGAAATGGAAGACAAAGAAAGCCCTTACTATGCCTATGTGGTAGATGAGCATGATGTTTT
>CAYJFR010000147.1:0-5962 GCA_964369335.1 uncultured Desulfovibrionaceae bacterium
TGTTAAGTAAAATTAGAGTTCCTTTTTTACTTTGTCCAGTCAAAGGGGAGCATATCACTCTCACAAACGGGAGGTTCTTTTTTTATATATGCAAAATAGTTTTTAAAAACCGCTTTCTATTTTGACAGTTTCCACAAAAATTGTGATTTTATCATCATTGGTATATGTGGTGAACTCGCCGTTGACGGTGCCCTTACCCCAGCCTTGACCAAGAGCCACAGTGCCGTCTGTATTCTTGGTAATGCCAAGTTCTGTAAGGATTTCGTCCACATTTTGCCCTGTAAACTCCTTACCCAGCACAGCCATTTCAATATCACCGCTACTCATCATATGTGTGATATTTTGCGCATTATAATCATTCTTGGCGCCAAGCAAAATGTCTATGTCTGTGCCGTCCGCATCATTGGAACCGTCAATCAAAATATCATTGATATCTAAGGCGATAACATCATCACCCAGACCGTCAATAATAGTGTCTACGCCAAAGCCGCCGTCGAGGATATCATCACCGTCACCGCCCAGCAAAACATCGTCACCGTCACCGCCATACAGTTCATCATCACCATACAGCCCCAGTAAGATATCATCACCGTCGCCACCGAAGAGAAAGTCATCGCTGGCATTATCAGAGTCTTCTAAACCCTCTGCCATAGCAGCAAGGGCGGCAAGGTCGTTGGGTTCTTCTGACAATTCTATCATGGGGTCCATACCGTCACCCATAAGAATATCATCGTCATCGGCCTCTTCCATGACAAGACTGGCACTCTCAGCGCCATACATATCAAAAGCGCCTCCCATCTCCAGATCTTGAACAAACTGCGTGGCAAGGGCAAGCTTAGCAAAGTATGCACTAGCTTCGGAAGTCACCCCCTCGCTGACAAGAATGTCCAAAGTATCTAAACTAGGATACGAAATATAAAAATCTATAAGTTCTACACTGGAACCGTCGTGAAAGGAGAACGTAAGATTATTATCTTGCCTCTCACACAAAACCTCGCCTGCTTCAAATGCAAAAACAAGCTTATCCCTAGACTGCGGCGCAAGAAGAGAACTTTGCCCCGCATCAGGTTTTTGCAATACAATATGAGCCATAAAAATATCCTCTTTATAGTCACAAACACGCATATACTGCGAAAATACAACAGAATGCATTACGAAAGACCAAGCTCAAAAAAAGCCCGTCCACAACAAAAAAAGGGGGAGTATAAGCGCTTGGTTTTGTAACCAAACGACGAGGAAGATTTCCTCAGGCTTATGAATAAGAATAAGCCCGTAAACTACTCAGATATAAGCAGCTTTAAGTTAGGAATATGCACAGCATACTCACACGCATATATGCGTAGCGATAAAGTAAGAAAGAATATCTCATATGTCAATACTTTTCTACTATAAGGTTAAACTACATATAAAAAACGCTCTCAACGCGCGTAAAGGAAGTTCCCTTTGCCATATTTTGCAACGGCTTGATAGAGAGATTTGCCAGAAATAGGCTTTTGCAAGTGCCACTGCATACCGGCAGCGTAACATTTATCTATTTCTTCCGTCAAAATATGTGCCGTCAACGCCACAATGGGAAGTGAGTCAAAGCTCGTATTTTGGCGAATACACTGAGAGGCTTCAATACCGTCCATATGCGGCATTTGCACATCCATAAGCACCAAATCATACTGAGCTTCTTTAAGCTTGCGTAAGACCTCATAGCCGTCTTGCGCACAATCCACATGACAACCCATTTGCTTGAGTATTTCACAGGCAATAATAGTATTTATTTCATCGTCTTCCGCTAAAAGAATGTTGGTACCCTCTACATTGACATTCAGCAAATCTTCAAGATTTCCTAAAGGCGCTTCAACCTGCTCAGAAGTTTTAAAGGGGATATAACAGGTACATATGGTTCCTTGCCCTTCTGTACTTTGCACTTCAATACGCCCACACATAAGCGTTAATAAGCTAGACACAATGGAAAGCCCAAGCCCTGTGCCTCCATAACGCCGTGTGCTTGATGTGTCCGCTTGAGAGAATTTAGTAAAAAGATCTTTCAGCGTTTCTTCGGTCATACCAATGCCTGTATCTTGCACCACAAGGCACAACTCTTCAATGGAAGCCTTTGCATCCCTGCTTTGCACACTTAATGCCACTGACACAGAACCTTGTTCTGAGAATTTAATGGAATTTCTTACTAAATTGTCAACAATTTGCGAAAAACGAAAAGCGTCACCCACAAGATATGCGGAAACATTGCCCGACACAGCATAGCTTATATTAAGCCCCTTAAGCTGTGCTTCTTCTTGCAAGGATTTTTCAATATCTTGAAAAACTTCACGGGGGCTGAAAGAACGCTGTTCAAGCTCCAGCTTTCCCGCTTCCAGTTTAGAAAAATCAAGAATATCATTGATAGTTTCCAGCAAATTTTTCGATGAAACCTTTACCTTTTCTAAATAATCCCCTACTTTAGCATCGTCATTATACTGCATAGCAAGATTAGTCATACCAATAATACCATTTAAAGGCGTGCGCAGCTCATGGCTCATATTGGCAAGGAAACGGCTTTTCGCCTGTGTAGATTCTCTATCAAGCACTTCTTCTCGCTGTAAACGCAAAGAGTCGGTAATATCTAAAGCTATAGTAAAGCGCGCAGCGTCAAGGTCTCCCCAAGGAATGCACGTATCTATAACCTTAAAATCAAGATTATCCTTAATACCCAGCAAATCGTACTCATAGGGGGCACTGCCTGGAACTAAATGCTCAGTCTTACAAAAAAAGCAAGGCTCATTGGTACCGATGATTCTTTCATAGCATTTTTTGTGCAAAATATCCGTAGTGTCTATATACTCACTGAGTGATGCATTATAGCTCAAAATTTCATACGTTTTAGGATCGGTCACATACATGGGAAAAGGCAGCATATCAAAAAGCCCTTGCGTCTCTTCTTCTATTTTTTTGAGCTGCTGCAGCGACGAAAAATAATGTATGGCATTATTCAATAAATGCCCAAGGGTAACCATACTGCTGACGGTATTTTCTGCCCAATTATCTATAATACCATACTCTTCCAAGCCAGAACATTGGTCAACACCCAAAAAAGCCGAAAGTTCGCCCTCAGAAAATAAAGGGACAATAATCATGCTCTCTATGTATGCGCGCTCTAGGGTGGCGCGTGCGCTTGGATTTTCAAAAGTTTCTACAGATTTTAGTACATAGGGTTTCCCAACAGAGAATGAAGTAAACATACCATCTTCGTACAAAGCATCTTGAAGAGTCATGCCTTCTTCTTCGTCCTCAAGTAAGTCTTCAAAAGGGGGCAAGCGCGGATCTACCCAAGAAAATGTATTCTCCCAGCGCGTATTATTTAAAGAAAACACATAGACGCGATGCACATGCAAAGCATTGCCCACTTCCGTCAAGGTACTTTGCAAAAATGAGGGCAAGTCAACATCCACAAGCATATTGTTTGAGAGCTTCAAGAAAAGATCCACGCTTTGACTTGATATATGAGAATTTTGCATTATATCACACATAAAAATACCTTTAACTCAGTCTTACGGCTACACATAACACTAAAAATTCCTATTTTGAAAAATAAAAGGTTTACTTGTAAATGTGCGAATAACTTTACGTAAGGATTCGGGATCAAAAGGTTTAATAACATGGGCTTGCATACCCGCTTCGCGACTTTTCTCGTGGTCTTGCACCAAGGCATGGGCTGACATAGCTACAATGGGAAGCGTGTCGTATTTTCTTTTTTGCCTAATATTCCGTGTGGTTTCAAGTCCGTCCATATTGGGCATTTGAATATCCATAAGCACAATATCATAGCTTTTTTCTTCAAGTTTTTGCAATGCTATAAGACCGTCTTCGGCGCTGTCCACATGACAACCGTATTGCTCCAAAACTTCTATGGCAATAAGCTGATTGATTTCGTTATCTTCCACCAAAAGAACACGCACACCGGTAATATCATCGTCCAAGGCTTCTTGGCTTTGCTCAAGCTGCTTTTGTACACTTTCCGCATTTTGCTGCTCCGTCACTTTCTTAAAAGGAATAGAACAGATAAATGACGTCCCTTCACCTAGCACACTTTCCACACGAATTTCTCCGCCCATAAGCTGCACAAGACCTTGCACAATGGTCAAGCCCAAGCCCGTACCGCCATAATGGCGCGTGGTGGAAGCCTCTGCCTGAGAAAATTCTTTGAAAAGTTTTTGTATATTTTGCTCAGAAATACCTATGCCTGTATCTTTAACGCGCAATTCTACGCGCTGTTCCTGCTCATTGTCTTCTAAGGCGTACACCTCTAAACGCACAGAACCTTGCGAAGTAAATTTTATGGCATTGTTGGTGAGATTAAGTAATATCTGCGACAAACGCAAAGAGTCGCCATTGACAAAAGCGGGAACTTTATCATCCACATAGCAATGTAAAATAATCCCCTTACGGTCTACTTCCGCTTGTAGCATAACTTGAATCTCAAAAAGAACTTCAGTAAAGCTTAAAGGACGGCTTTCAAGGGTGATTTCACTGCTTTCAAGTCTTGAAAAGTCTAAAATATCGTTGATAATTGCCAAAAGATTTCTTGAAGACAGCTGTATTTTATCTAAATAATCTCTGACTTTTATATTTTTATTGGCACCATAAGCCAGATGCGTCATACCAATAATACCGTTAAGCGGGGTGCGCAATTCATGGCTCATATTGGCTAAAAATTGCCCTTTGGCAATATTGGCTTCTCGCTCAAGGAGACGAGATTGTTGTAAGCGCAATGTTTCAGAAATATCAATGGCCACCGACATACGCGCATTGGGTGTATTTTCCCAGCTCATGCAGCGGTCAATGATTTTATAATCTTTATTGGCCACAGGGTTATGGTGATGCCACACATAAGCAGGCGCGTCTTTTTTCAAGCGCGCATTAGTACAAAAAGGGCAAGGCGCGTCGAGACCTTGAAAAACTTCATAGCATTTTTGATGCTCTATCTGTGATACATCAAAAAGATTTGCTATGCTTTTATTATAAAAAAGAACAGAATAATCTTCCATGTTTGAAACATAAATAGGATAGGGAAAGGCGTCAAATAAGGCTTGGGTTTGCTCTTTTTTTCTTTGCAAAACACGCCGAGTATCAAAATACGCTTTGGCATTATTAAACAAATTTCCCAAAATAATAGCGGTGTTAACAATACTATCTGTCCAGCCTGGAATATAGGTGCATTGGTCTAAACCAAACACCCCCACTATATCCCCTTTGGCAAAAAGGGGCACAGTTATCAAAGAAGAAATCCCTTGAGCTTCCAAAAAGGTACGCGTATCAGTATCGACTACTTTAGAAACATCAGCCTCAATATACGGCTTTCCATAACGTATGACATGTAAATCTATGTTATTTATAACCACATTTTGTAATACATCTTTCTGCGCTGCAACGCCCTCAGCCACCCATTCTTGAGCAACGCTCCAAAAATCATCTTTACGCGTCACAATATAACTACGACACACTTGCAAAACCTGACCAATATCAGCCAGTGATGCCATTATAAACGATTCTTCGTCTTTGGCCGTGAGCATTCGCGACGAGATGCGAGCAAACATCTCAATATGTGCTGTTGAAAACGCATTGTGTGGCGCAGAAATACCAGAGATCATAGAGGCTCCATAAAGGAAAAAGGCAACGCTAAAAGCTAGCTAGAATATTCATTGGCTTGTAATAATATACCTTTAACAGCATGTAATTATACTGTAAATCATACAAATACTATGCCCTGTTGTCAATGGTAAAACATTTTTAAATAATTTTTTTAAAAAAAATAAATATCTTAGAAAAAAACACGCATGAAGCTTCTTTTATACACAAAAAAATATTTTTTTTCGCTTGACTTCTGAACCACTCTCCCTTAGAACTCTTCTTGCACTGAGGTGCGGAGAGGTGTCCGAGCTGGCCGAAGGAGCTCGCCTGCTAAGCGAGTATA
>CAYJFR010000148.1:0-5930 GCA_964369335.1 uncultured Desulfovibrionaceae bacterium
CGTGAGGCAGTAGAACGTTCCTTACAATATGCTTTTGTAGGCCGTAAGCTTCGCAAACGTGAATTCCGTAAACTTTGGATTTTGCGTATCAACGCTGGTGTTCGTGAGCACGGTATATCTTATAGCCGCTTTATTCACGGCATGCAAAAAGCTGGTATCGAACTCAACCGTAAAGTGCTCGCCGACATGGCAGTGCGCTCCAAGGACGATTTTGCCAAGCTTGTTGATGTGGTTAAAGCTGCATTAAAATAGTTTTTGTACGCTTATTAGACAGCAATGCTTAAGGCTCGTTTAGCGAGACAAACAAGCCCTTTGCCTTTATGTGTGAAGGGCTTGTACTGCAAATAACCATTTGCATATATTCTTCTCTTTTGCGTCTTAGGCAGTATATAAGGGATGAATTAAGTATGAATCTTCTTTCAGCATTAGATGGCCTTGTGCCAAAGCTTGAGGGCGGCCTAGAGCAAGCCCACACCTTGACAGATTTAGAAGCCTTACGTGTGGAATTTTTGGGACGCAAAGGCAGTGTGGCGCAAATCATGGCCGAACTGCCCAAGTTAGACCCCTCCGAACGCCCCGCCGTTGGTCAAAAAGCCAACGAAGTCAAAATCCTTCTCAATACTCTTTTTGATACCAAAAAATCCGCCCTTGAGGCAGAAGCAGAAGCCAAGTCCTTGGCACGTTTTGACGTGGCAACACCTGCTCGCGCTCCTTGGCAGGGTTCTTTGCATCCTGTGACCTTAGTCATGGAAGAAATTTGTGATATTTTCAAAAAGCTCGGCTATGACATTATGTCTGGCCCAGAAGTTGAAACAGATTATCATAACTTTGAAGCCCTTAATTTAGCCCCCGACCATCCTGCACGCGATATGCAAGATACACTATATGTAACAGATTCTGTAGTTATGCGTACGCATACCTCACCTGTACAAGTGCGTACCATGCTTGCCAAGCGTCCTCCTTTGGCCATTATCGCCCCCGGTAAAGTGTACCGTCGTGACTCCGACATTACCCACACGCCCATGTTCCACCAAGTGGAAGGTCTTTTGGTAGATAAAAAGGTCAGCATGGCAGAACTACGCGGCACGCTCACAGCCTTTATGCGCGGCGTGTTTGGGCAAAGCACACAAGTGCGTTTTCGTCCGAGCTTTTTCCCCTTCACTGAGCCTTCCGCTGAAGCAGATATTTCTTGTTGTATTTGTGGCGGTAAAGGCCATATAGGCAATGATACTTGTCGTGTTTGTAAGGGCACAGGCTGGGTAGAAATTCTCGGTTGCGGTATGGTAGACCCAGAAGTCTTTAAGGCTGTGGGTTATGATAGCGAAGAGTTCACCGGTTTTGCTTTTGGTCTTGGTGTGGAACGTGTTGCTATGCTTAAATACGGCATTGGCGACTTGCGTATGTTTTTTGAAAACGATGTGCGTTTCCTTTCACAATTTGCGTAATCAGCTTCTTTCCTTTGGGGGTGCATATATGTCTCCAATAGTATTACAAGGTTCTTGGATTGTGTGTTTGGTGGGTGCTTTATGTTGTGCGCCTGTGCTTTTGACGCCAGACCTAGCACATGCCCAGCCCTATTCTTCAGACACAGGCCCTAAGCACGGCTATGGTCCTGACCACCAAGGGCAAAGCAGTAAAATGCCCATGACTGGCAGTGCGGGGCGTATAGACGCTTATGGCAATCCCATTGTGCCCTTAGAGGAAGAAGAAGCTCCAAGCCGTCGCTTGCGTCATGGTGCGTATGGTGGACAAAGAGAAGAGCCACAAGTGCGCCCCTTACCGGACGGTCCGGAGCAGGATGCGGGTTGGAATTTTTAGTTTAATAAAACTACAACAGAAGATATAAGGTTATTGCTATGCTTTTGAGTATGAAATGGCTGCGTGAATTTGTGCCTTACACCGGCACAGCCGAGGAATTGGGACACCGTTTGACCATGTTAGGTCTTGAATTGGAAGAAATTGTACGTCCTTTCGATGACATTGCAGACATTGTTATTGGGCAGGTGGTGACCTGTGAAAAACATCCCGAAGCGGATAAGCTTTCTGTCTGTACTGTGGACGTGGGCGCAGAAGAAGTCTTGAATATTGTGTGCGGTGCGCCCAATGTGAGACAAGGCTTACGCGTGCCTGTGGCCATGGTGGGCGTAGTTATGCCCGGCGGCATGGTTATCAAAAAAGCCAAATTGCGCGGCGTACCCTCACACGGCATGATCTGTTCTGAGCGTGAGCTCGGTCTTTCCGAAGACCATAGCGGCATCATGGAATTGCCAGCCGACGCGCCCGTAGGCACAAAATTTGTGGATTATTTTGATATGGATAGGGAAGTGTTGAATATCAGCATCACCCCTAACCGTGCTGACTGTACTTCTGTGCTCGGTTTAGCCCGTGAAGTGGCTGTGGCCTATGGCTTGCCCCTAACTATGCCTCAAGTCAATGTAGAAGAGCACGGCGCCGATTGCAGTAATGATGTGAAAATCACCATTCCTGACGCTGAGTTATGCCCTTTGTATCAAGGTCGCATCATCGAAGGCGTCAAAATCGCGCCTTCTCCGTATAAAATGCGTTATCGCTTGATTGCTTGCGGTATTCGTCCCATTTCCAATATGGTGGACGTGACCAACTATGTGCTTTTAGAAGTGGGTCAACCCTTGCACGCCTTTGATAAGGACAAAATCAAGGGTAATGAAATCATCATTGCCGCTTCTGTTCAAGGGGAAAAGCTCACCACTCTTGACGGGCAAGAGCGCGAACTTGTGGCGCAAGATATTACTATACGCGACCCTCAAGGCCCCATTGCTTTGGCAGGAACTATGGGCGGATTGGATTCAGAAATCACCGAAAGCTCTAAGGCAGTCTTTTTGGAAAGCGCTGTATTTAGAGCTAATTCCGTGCGTAAAACAGCGCGTCGTCTTGGTTTGCACAGCGAAGCTTCTTACCGTTTTGAACGCGGCGTAGACCATGTGGGCAATACCTTTGCCATGGACAGAGCGGCGGCTCTTATGGCAGAGCTTGGCGGCGGCACAGTGCGTCAAGGCGTGTGTAAGAATGAGCCAGCACCTTGGCAAGCGCCGCATATGACTTTCCGTTTACAACGCGCCAATGATCTTTTGGGCTTGACGCAAGAGCAAGGGCTTAACGCTGAATTTTGTGAAAAAGTGCTGATCAGCCTTGGTTGTACCGTCACAGACACCGACAAAGCCGTATGGCATGTGACCGCCCCTTCATGGCGTCATGATATGGAACGTGAAGCCGATCTTATTGAAGAAGTGGGCCGCGTGTATGGCTTGGATAATATTGAACCTGTACTGCCTGTGGTGCGTCATTCTTTAGACGATGCTGGCAGTGAAGAAAATGTGTATGAATTTTGGGCACGTATCAAAAAATGGGGTCTGGGCTTGGGTCTCAATGAGGCTGTGAACTACAGCTTTGTGGGGCATAAAGATTTAGATCATTTGAATTTGCCCACCGAAGGGCGTGTGTCCATTGCCAATCCTTTGTCGGCAGAGCAAGATGTTTTGCGTACAGCGCTTATCCCCGGTATGTTGCACACTTTGCGCAATAACCTTGCCCAAGGCAATACAGGACTGCGTCTTTTTGAATTGGCACATATTTTCAGCGCCGACGCCACTTCTGACACTACAGTAAAGGAAGAAGGCCGCGTAGCCTTACTTATGTACGGACAGCGTTATGACGGCACATGGCCGCAAGTGCAAGCCGATGCTGACTACAGCGACATAAAAGGTCTTGTAGAACACCTTCTTACCTCTTTACATTTGCCCACGGCGACTTATGCTATAGCGGAGGGGCATGCGTATTTATTGCCTGCCATATCTGTCAGCGTGCAGGGCAAAGAGTTGGGTCTTATGGGGCGTGTGCGTCCTGTTATGGCAGAGCCTTACCATGCCAAGAAGGACGTGTGGTATGCTGAGCTTGATTTAGATATGTTGCGTGAGTTGGTGCGTCAAGCACGCATTGCCTTTACGGCTTTGCCTGTGTATCCTCCTGTACGTCGTGATATGACTGTTATGACTGACGGAACCATAAGCGTTGACGCCATACGAGCTTGTGTGTCCACAGTAAAACTGTCTTTATTGGAAGATATACGCGTTATTGACGTTTTTGAACCTAGCGAAAATGAACGCAATATCACTTTCCGCTTGACTTTCCGTCATGCTGAACGCACTTTGAAAGACAGTGAAGTTGATAAAGAAAAAGACAAAATAGTGAGTGCCTTAACACAAAATTTAGAGGTGCGTATTTAGTAGGGGCAACCCTACAAACCAAGGGCAAGGGAGATTTTGCATATGACTGAAAAGACATATCGCATAGGTGAAGTTTCTGCTTTTTTAGACCTCAAAAGCTATGTTTTACGCTTTTGGGAAACGGAATTTTCACAACTCGCTCCTTTACGCACCAATAAAGGGCAACGCCTGTATACAGAAGCAGACGTGGCTTTGCTCAGTCGTATCAAACACTTGTTGCATGAGCAAGGCATGACCATAGATGGGGCTCGGCGGGTATTACAAATGCCCGCTGAGTCTGATAACATTTCCCAAGTTACTGCAAGCAATGCATCCGCGCAGTCCGTAGCCTCTGGGGCGCGTGATGTGTCTGTAGTGAAAGATAGTGTTTTTGAAGAGCTGCACCGTGAGCTTGTGGTCATACGCGCTCTTTTAAAACCCAGACCATAGTAATGCGAGGTACGCATGATCCTTTCCCCCTCCTTGCTGAGCGCTGATTTTGCCAACTTGGCAAAAGAATTGAGCGCCTTAGAAGATGCTGGCCTACAGTGGGTGCATCTTGATGTCATGGACGGTATGTTTGTTCCCAATATAACCTTTGGTCCGCCTGTTATTGCAGCTCTTCGCAAGCACAGCGGGCTTTTTTTTGATACGCATTTGATGATTGAGGCACCAGAGCGCTATTTGGAAGATTTTCAAAAAGCCGGCGCCAATATGCTTGTGGTGCACGCTGAGGCTACCAAGCATTTACAGCGCACCTTGGCGCGTATACGTCAATTAGGTATGAAGTGCGGCGTATCTTTAAATCCTGCCACGCCTCTTTCTGTGTTGGAATATGTGCTTGATGATGTGGATATGATATTGCTTATGAGCGTAAACCCAGGATTTTCTGGACAAAGCTTTATTCCTGCCACCTATGATAAAATACGTAATTTACGCGCCATGCTGGATACAGCGGGCAAAAATCATGTATGTATACAAGTGGACGGCGGCGTAGACCCCACCAATATCGCCGCACTTATTGACGCTGGAGCAGATATTTTTGTGTCAGGTTCAGCCTTTTTCTCCACTCCTCCGTATGACACCCGTTTGCAAACTTTCGTAGATGCGGCTGCGCTGGCTCAGCGTAAGGCTCTCTCTTTATAATAGACGTACTCTCTTTAAGGAAAATATCATGTTAGATCGTAAGTATTTAGCGCACGCTTTGCGCTTTTTGGCCATTGACGCCGTAAATGCGGCCAATTCTGGACACCCCGGCGCACCTATGGGTATGGCGGATATGGGCGAAACCTTATGGCGTCATCACCTCAAGCATAATCCTGCCAACCCTAATTGGGTGAACAGAGACCGCTTTGTATTGTCCAATGGGCACGCTTCTATGCTTATGTACGGTTTGTTGCATTTGACGGGCTATGATGTGAGCATTGAGGACATCAAAAAATTCCGTACCTTGCATTCTAAAACTCCCGGCCATCCAGAATACGGCATGACCCCTGGTGTGGAATGTACCACAGGCCCCTTGGGTCAAGGTATTGCTATGGCTGTGGGTATGGCTATGGCAGAGCGTCATATGGCGGCGCAATTCAACCGTGAAGGGCATGAAATTGTGAACCATCATACCTATGTTTTCTTAGGTGACGGCTGTATGATGGAAGGTATTTCTCACGAGGCTTGTTCTCTTGCGGGAAC
>CAYJFR010000149.1:0-1480 GCA_964369335.1 uncultured Desulfovibrionaceae bacterium
GCAGTATGCTCTTTTCTGGCAATTTTTTATTGCGTGCAGTATGCACTCGCATCATAAGGATTATCTATGTTAGAAAACACCGATGGCTTAGGTAAAGCCATGCCTCCCACCGAGAGAGAATTTCCACGAACCTTATTTCTTTCACATTGGTTTCCCTTATCTTCAGAAACCTTTGTTTTTTACGAAATTGAAGGCTTATATAAGCGCAATCTACCCATTTCTGTCATTACGCTATACGCACGTAAAAATAAAAACTTAGCGCCTCATATCCGTGATACCAAAGTCCCTATAGAACACTTTGGTATGTTCAATACTGGGCGTATTCTATGGGCTACAGCCAAACGCCTTTGCCGTGAACCCAGAAAAAGCCTTTCCATTTTGCGAACATTGATTTTTCGGCGTTGGCGCAATGCAGAAATGCAATTAGAAAGCCTTTGGGCTACCTTTGCAGGCTTTTATTTGGCAGACCGCTGCAAGTCTTTAGGTATAGAACATTTACATGCCGCATGGGCTAATGGGCCTGCCACGGCTGCGTGGGTTGTGCATAAACTTGACGGCACACCTTTTTCTTTTTCGGTACATGCTGGTGATATTCGTCCGCCTGACGGATTTTTACAAGAAAAGCTTACAGACTGCGTCTTTGCACGTGCCAATATACGCTTTAATATTCCTTATTTAGAGTCTTTTGTTCCAGAAAGTGAGCATCATAAAATTTATTTAGTATATAATGTGGCAACCATGCAAAATTGTCCTGCCGCCTTTGTACCCATGAAAGCACCTTATAAATTGTTAGCCATTGGACGCCTTATTGAAACAAAAGGCTTTCATTATCTCATCGACGCTGTGGCTTTGTTAAAAGAAGCTGGCATACAGGTGCATCTTTCTATCCTTGGGGATGGAGCGTGGATGTCACGCTTGCAAGAACGTATTGCTGATAAGGGGCTAGAAGAACTCGTCACTATGCATGGTTTTATTACTCATGATGTTATTTCACGCCATATTATGGAAAGTGATATTTTCATTATGCCAAGCATAGTGAAAGAAAAAGTATTATGCTCTGACGGATTGCCCAATGTGGTTATGGAAGCTATGCATCATAGTTTGCCTGTTATCGGTACGGATATTGCTGGTATGAAGGACGCTGTTATTGATGGAGAGACAGGCTTGCTTGTGCCGGAACGTGATGCACATGCTATTGCTCAAGCTGTATGTACCCTAGCAAGCGACAGAGAAAAGGCCTTACGTATGGCAAAAAATGCTAAAGAACGCGTGAGCCGCATGTTTGACACGGAAGCAAATTTAGATAAATTGCAACACCTTATAACAACGTATACGCCATAACAGTCCGTTGAAAAAGTATCATCTGCGTCGTCAGCGCAAAAAAGCCAAACTGCTTATGTATGTCTAATACACTGCGCATCTTGACTTTTTTTGCTTCCTTGCATCTGACACTTTTTGAACGAACTGACAAAAAAAGGAT
>CAYJFR010000149.1:1490-5922 GCA_964369335.1 uncultured Desulfovibrionaceae bacterium
GACGTAAGATACATGGCTTTTTAACAACATGGCTTCGTTCTTTTTTTATGGGCTCATCACATTTTTTTAACTCTAACTCTTGGCAATCTTTGCCAAAAAAGTTTGAGCAGGCTTCTACGAAAAGAAATTATCTGTACAGTATAAAAGTGACCATTGCATGTATTCTTGCCTATGCTACGGCAGAACTCTTGCAATTGGAGTACAGCCTTTGGGCGCCTTTGGCAACGCTTATGGTTATGCAGGTGCACACCTCATCTTCCTTAGAGCTCAGTTTACTGCGCCTCTTTGGGACAGTTTTTGGTGCCTCCTTGGGGCTTATTTTTTCTGTACTTATGCCACACACTATCGAAGGGCGTATTTTGGGTATTGCTATTGTAGTACCCATCTGCGCCTTTATAGAGCTTTGGGAAGAACGCTTTCGTACCGCTGGTATGACGGCAGTCTTTGTGCTTTTGCTGGGTTATACACAAGAATCTGGTATCTTTATATTTGCACTTAATAGAATATTTGAGGTAGTTATTGGCAGTGTCAGCGCTTTACTAGTTTCTGTACTGCTTTGGCCAGCTTCTGCCGCGGGTGAAGTGCTCAAAACTTCACAAGCACAATTTACCATGGTAGCAGATTTTATAGACCAAATGACTCATGAAGCTTTACACAAAGAACAAAAAGTTTCGCAAAGGGCTATGTTTCGGCTTTTGAATAAAATCAGCAATAATACACAGCAATTTTACCGTGTGCGTAATTATGAATTAGCCCATATTTACCGTGACTATCCACTGTTACCGCACAGTGTACGCCTTTTAGATGACTTACGTATCTATATAGCGGCTATGATGGACGCCTTAGAGGAAGAGGAGGGCATTGAAATTTCTGAGGAGGTAGCAAAAATTATTGAAGAGGTTTCGCAAGCACTCACAAGAACCTTGCGCTGGATGGCAGATACTAGTCAAAATCCACCTCTACCTCTAGAACCTCTTGTGGAAGACAGAGCTATCCGCTTTTCTACAGTACGGGAAGAGGGCATGTTTCGAAAATACGAAGCAGACAACATCGTAGCGCTTTTTTCTTTTTACAATGGGCTTAACCACGCAGCTCAGGCGGTGGCACTTTTTCAAAAGCGTATTATCTCCACCAGAAAATATCCTTGCATAGGTGATACATAAAATACGCTTGGCATCTCCTATGCTTTGAGTAGGAGAAAACTTGAATTCTAAGCACCATTATAGTAGAAAAAAACTATGAAAAAAAGTTCAGACTCATTACATTTTCTTATTGTCGTTAAAGCGCACAATAGCAATGCGTCAGACCTTGCCTTGCGTATAAGCGCGTGGCTTAATGAACTAGGGCATAAAAGTACTATTGTAAATGATTTAAAAGATATATATCAATATATTACACAGAAATTTGCTTTTATCCTAGTTCTTGGCGGCGACGGAACAGTGTTAAATGTTGCGCGTGCCTTTGTGGAAAATCCCACGCCCTTAGTGGGAATTAACTTTGGGCGGGTGGGGTTTTTAACAGAAATAGCTATAGATGCGTGGCGTGAAAGCTTATCAGCCATTATACAAGGAAAATACGTTCTTGTGCAGCGTATGGCTTTAGGGTGGAAGGTGCATCGAGACAATGCGGTTGTATACAGTGGCTATGCTATCAATGACGTTGTCATCAATCGAGGCGCTTTGTCACGGGTTATCACTTTAGATATTCATGTGGACTCTGAGCCTATCAGTGTTATTCGTGCTGATGGAATTATTTTCTCTTCTCCTGTAGGTTCTACTGGCTATGCCGTTTCTGCAGGTGGTCCTTTAGTACATCCTGCTAATAATGTTATCTTGCTAACTGCTATTTGTCCGTATTTATGTAATTTTCCTGCTATGGTGTTACCACATACCACACCTGTACATGTAACTTTGCACCAATCATCTATTGAAACCTTTGCTTCCATAGACGGACAAGAAAATTATGCTCTTGAAACTCACGATAGAGTAGAAGTCTTTTGTATTCCCAATGCTGTGTATTTTGCACGTATTGGAGAAGAGCGCTATTTCACGCCGCTTCGAGAGCGTGGCTTTATTCACGGTTTACAATAATATATCTTTTGAAAAAAAGGGGATAATATGCAAGCTTTACCCCGTATTTCCAGTAATAAAGAAGTTCAATTAGGGAAAAATGCCTATTTTGATGCATGGTTGTATAACTTTATGATTGAAAATAACTATGCATATCATATGAATAAAGAAATTATTGCTTCGCCTGAGCAAATTGCTTTCATGGTGGCATTAGATGAAAATGAAGTGTATATCCCGTGTTCTGACGCGACATTTCAGCTTTTGATGGAAACAAAATGCCCTAAAGAATTACTAGATTCTTACTGTCATGTGTGGCGTACTCTTATACGTATGCTACGTTCTTTTGAGCCGCAAAGAGCTGTGCGTCAACGTGTGTTGGCTTTTTGTCGTTATCGCTTTCGCCAACTTGTGAAAAACCATACCACTGTGCCTTCACGCGTTATGAAAAGAATGACCAGTCTTATGACAGCACAAACGGGTGTAGAAGATCCTTTGCTTGAAGCGCGACAAAATGCCAATGAGGTGGCGTATGAGATATTCAACTCTAGTGCATTACAACGCGCCTTGTATAAAGCTCCTGCGCAATTTTTATGTTCACAAAATCTTTCGCTTTTACGTGAAGAGTTGAATCATATTGAAGTTTCTCGCCTTATGTATTTGTCGGCAGATTCACGCCATATTATAAAAGAACCGCCTTCACCCCTAGATTGGCAAGCCTTATTTGAAAACAATAAAGTATCACTTAACCCTTTACTCACGGCTCTTGGTTCGGAGCACAGCGAGCCTAAAACTATTCTTTTTCTACCTGATACTAGCGGGGGATTTGTTTTTGATATGGCGCTATTGCGCAGCTTGCAGCGTATGGGGCATAAAATCATCGTAGCTTTTAAAAAGGGCTTTTATTTTTATAGTCCTACCTTTAATGATGTGGAAAATGATATTGTGATGGAAGAGCTTTTAGAGGATGCTACCTTAGTGCCTGAGAACACCATCAGCAAAAATCATTTATTAAATCTCTTGCGCCAGTCTTCGCTTCTGGTTATTCATGATGGCACACGAGAACGCTTGAATTTGTACCGCACCAATTTGGTTTTTGCCAGAGCTTGGAAAGAAGCCGATATTATTCTTGCCAAAGGATGGCGCCATGCTGAAACTCTTGTGCAAAGCTCACAACAATATACAAGAGATATTGTGTGTTATTGGACGGACAGAGAGGGTGCGTATCATGTTCAGGCTAAATCTCGCGCAAGGCATATTCAAAGGCTGAGTGAGGGAGATATTCGTGAAAGAGCTGAAGGTATTATTGCACAAATGCGACGTGCGCATAATGCAGGAAAAACTGTTATGTTTTATTCGTGCATTATCGGGAGTATTCCTGGGCAAGAAAGCACTGCCGTTGCCCTTGTGCATGCCTTTGTAGAACATTTACGTAATAAGTTGGATGATATTTATATTATTAATCCGGCAGAAGAGTCCCCCAACGGTATGGACGGGGATGATCTTATGTATATGTGGGAAAGAGTGCAAAGAAGTGGCTATATTCATGTCTGGCGTTTTCAAACAGTTCAGGATATAGAAGACAGCTTTGCTCTTTTAGGACGGAAAGTACCGCCTGCTTGGGCAGGAAAAGATGCCACTTTTTCCACTGGCTGTACCAAAGAAATGCATATTGCCATTGATGTACAAAGAAGCAATGCAGAAATGCAAATCATAGGGCCGGATAAGGAAAAGTTTTTTCGCCGTAATGATTACGGTGTGGGTAAATATTTTGACGCGCGTATTTAAAGGGAGTTTTTCATGGCTACATATGAAGCCGTAATCGGGCTAGAAGTTCACGTTCAGTTAGCAACACAATCCAAGCTTTTTTGTTCTTGTTCCACCACCTTTGGGCAAAGTCCCAATGCTCATGTGTGTGAAGTCTGTTCTGGTATGCCGGGGTCTTTACCTGTGCTTAATGCTCGTGCTGTGGAATATGCAGCCAAAGCAGGGCTTGCTACCGATTGCGTTGTCAATCTTTCTTCCATCTTTGCCCGTAAGAATTATTTTTATCCAGATTTACCCATGGGCTACCAAATTTCCCAATTTGACAAGCCCATTTGTGAACACGGTAAGTTAGAAATCACCGTCAATGATACCAAGAAAACCATTGGTATTACCCGTATTCATATGGAAAATGACGCTGGTAAAAATATTCATGACGCCCATGAAAACGCTAGTTATGTGGACTTGAACCGCGCGGGTACGCCTCTTGTGGAAATTGTCTCTGAGCCAGACATGCGCAGTGCAGAAGAAGCCGTAGCATATCTTAAAGCCTTACACGCCATTGTTACTTGTCTTGGTATCAGTGATGGGAATATGGAAGA
>CAYJFR010000150.1:0-5917 GCA_964369335.1 uncultured Desulfovibrionaceae bacterium
GGTTTCTTTAAACTTAGCATTCATTTCGCGCCCTGTTTCGTTCATGGCACGAATAACGGCGTCTAATGTTACCATATGATGCACACCTTGCTCACAGTGAGCAAGTAAACAGGCATTATAGGCTTTGATAGCACCTACGGCATTACGTTCAATACAAGGAATTTGCACATAACCGCCCACAGGGTCACAGGTTAGCCCAAGGTGATGCTCAAAGGCAATTTCAGCGGCATTTTCTACCACATAAATGGGATTGCCGCGGGTGTGTGAGAGCATGGCGGCGGCCATGGCAGAGGCTACGCCCACCTCACCCTGACAGCCCACTTCTGCACCGGCAATGCCCGCATTGTGCTTGGCTAAATAGCCGATGGCAGCAGAGGCAATAAGCCCTTCACGAATGGCGCGCTCACCAAAATTCATATCATAACGCATGGCGTAAAGAATAGCAGGCATAACACCGGCAGATCCGCAAGTGGGCGCTGTGACAATAACACCCCCAGCGGCGTTTTCTTCTGCGGCGGCAAAGGCGTAGGCATTGACGCGCCCCATAAATCTGTCCACAGCGTGGGGCATGGTGGTGGCTTTTTCATAAAGAATTTGCGCTTTTCTGTGTACACCAAGAGTGCCGGGTAAAGGCCCCTCATTGTTAAGTCCGCGCACTACAGATGCGTACATAACATCCATGATTTCTTCAAGCTTGGCATAAATATACGGACGTCCCATGCCGGTGATGGCACTTTCATTTTCTAAAATAAGCTCGTGTAGAGTAAGCCCTGTATTTTCAAGCTGTGTACGCAACTGCGCCATGGAATTATAAGGATAAATGGGCGCGCCGTGCTGAGGCTCTGTCCAGCCTTTCCACTGAATAAAGCCCCCACCTACAGAATAGTATTCTTGCTCAAGGAGTACTGCGCCAGAAGCACTTTGCAGAGAAAAAATAAGCGTATTGCTGAAAGGCTTATCGTGATTAATGGGTCCGTCCTTAATGTAGGCAATACCTGTACGCACTTCAATATGTGCTCTTTCACCTAAAAGAACGGTAAATTCTTTGTCATTGGTTACTTGTCCCAAAAGATTGGCAGGGCATGTGGCAGGCTCATGCCCAAGAAGCCCTGCTATGATGGCGGGCTTTGTACCGTGGCCTAAGCCCGTGGCGCTTAAAGAGCCGAGCAAAAGAGTGTGAACACTGTGCGCTTGTTGTAAAACATCTTCCGAAAGGGCTTGGCATAATTCTTCAAAATGCTTGGCAGCCTTCATGGGGCCCATAGTATGCGATGAAGAAGGCCCAGGCCCCATTTTAAAGAAGCTGAATAAAGATGTTTCGATGGGGGGCTTTTGATTGTCTGCAGGGATTTGTAACTCTTTAAGTGCCATAAAAACCTCACAATATGTGTAAAAAATGATGAAATATAAGGATTGTGTACTATCACTATAGAATTCTCTGCATATTGTAAATACGGAGAGGGAAATTTATACAAAAAAAGCCCCAGAAGCGAACTTCTAGGGCTCAATGTAGGAAAAAAGAAACGTTATTCGCCTATTTTAAGCTGTACCCAAAAATCTTCATAGATTTTTTGAGCGTCGCCAAGACCCTTACTGAATTGACTGTTTCCTAAGTTGTCAGCGCTAGGGAAAATAAGGGCGCTGGAAGCAATTTCTTCGGGAAGGTGTTCACGCGCATCAGCGTTGGCTGTGCTGTAATTATACTCTTCTACACAACGCGCAGCGATGTCCGGACGGAGCATGAAATTGATAAAAGCGTGTGCGCCTTCTTTATTTTCTGCCTGTGCAGGAATGGCAAAGCTGTCCATCCAAAGGGGAAAACCTTCCTTGGGATAAATGAACACAAGGTTAGGATTTTCTTGCTGGGCAATAAAGGCGTCACCGTTCCAAATGAAGCCAGCAGCTACTTCTTCACTGATAAGGGCTTGCTTGGCGGCGGTAACGTCAAAAATACGCACGGCGGGCTTGAGTTTTTGTAACCACTCAAAAGCTTTTTTAATTTCAGCGGGATCTTTGGTGTTGAGTTTAGCGCCTGTTGCCATAAGTGCCGCACCAAAGGTGTCGCGCATATCGTCAGAGAGCAGAATTTTACCGTGAAATTCAGGGCGGAAAAGATCATTCCATGAGGTAATGCTTGCAGGGTCAACCACATTTTTATTGACCATAAAACCTTGCCCGCCCCACATGTAGGGGATGGAATAGGTATCAGTTGTGGTGAAGGCTTGATCAATGCGCGCTGCATCAAGATGTTTTATATGGGGAATTTTACTTTTATCAATGGAGCTTAATAAGTTGTTTTCACGTAATAAATCCACAAAATACGTGGAGGGAACAATAATATCATAGCCTTTGCCGCCTAAAAGCTTGATTTTGGCATACATGGCTTCATTGGATTCGTAGGTGGTATATACAACCTCAATACCAGTTTCTTTAGTGAATTGGTCAAGCACGTCTTGTGGGATGTATTCTGACCAGTTAAAGACATTGATTACTTGCGCTTTTTCTGCCAAGGCAAGGGTGTGCATTCCTAATAAGGTGATGCAGCATAAGACGGCTACAAGACATTTTTTCATGACTTTTTTCTCCCTTTTCCCAAAGTCCATGCCAAGACAACAAGTAACACTGTGACGCCAAACATAAGCGCAGAGAGAGCATTAACGTCAGGTTTCATGCCGAGGCGAACCATGGAGTAAATTTTTAGAGGTAAAATTTCAAATGATGGCCCTGTGACAAAGAAGCTTATGAGCACATCGTCCATAGATAATGTAAAGGCCAAAAGCCATCCAGCTATGACCGCAGGCCAAATAAGTGGCAAGATAATGTGATAAAAGGCTTTCCACTCCGTTGCGCCTAGGTCACGAGCTGCTTCTACCACACTTTCGTCAAACTCTGCAAGACGTGCTAGGACAGTAATGGCCACAAAGGGCAATGCCAAAGTTGTATGCGCGATAAGTAAGGTCAGAAAGCCCAGCTCAATGGAAAAAGCAATAAAGAAAATGAGTAAAGATATACCCATAACAATATCTGGTGATACGGTGAGCACATAGACAGAACCGTGCAAGACCTTGCGCCCTATAAAACGATAACGGCGTAAGGCAATGGCCGCCAGTATGCCAAGGGCGGTAGCTAAGGTGGCGCTTAAAGCCCCTACGATAACCGAGTTAAGCGCCGCGTCAAGGAGGGTGTCATTACGCAATAAAAGCTCGTACCATTTAAAGGTAAAGCCGCGCCATTGTGTGGAATACTTTGCTGTATTAAAAGAATAGATTATGACCAAGAGAATGGGCATATACAAAAAGACATACACAGTGCCAAGCCAGAGTTTAGCCAGTTTTTGCATTAGGCGCCTCCGTCATCATGTAAGTCATGGTGTTTATTATGCGTATATTTGTTTACTAGTCTGTATGTTGCCAATAATAGCACTAAGAGCAGAGTTAAAAAGGTGCTGGCAGCAGCGCCCATAGGCCAATCTCTTGCCACAAGGAATTGATTTTTTATAAAATTTCCTATGAGCATACTCTTAGCACCGCCAAGAATTTCAGGAATATAAAAAGCGCCTAAAGAGGGTAAAAACACTAAAATACTTCCTGCCACAATGCCGGGGAGGGTGAGGGGCAAGGTAATATGCCAAAAGGTGCTGAGAGGACTTGCCCCAAGGTCGCGCGCCGCTTCGCCATAGCGTGGGTCTAATTTATCTATGCTGGCGTAAAGGGGTAAAATCATGAAGGGCAGAAAAGTGTACACCATGCCGCATAATGTAGCAAAATTATTGTACATTAAAGAAATAGGCTGGTCTGTGAGACCTGCCCAAAGCAAGAGAGCGCTGATAAGCCCATTGGCTTTGAGAATGGCAATAAGGGCGTAGGTGCGTATGAGGGAGTTTGTCCAAAAGGGAATAATAATAAGGAGTAAAAGCCAAGGTTTCGCCCTTTGACTGGCTTTTGCCATGGCAAAGGCAAAAGGATACGCCAAAAACAAGCAGATGATGGTGGAAACCAAAGCTATCCAAACAGATTCCCACAATATACTGGAATATTTGGGGTCAAAAAGATGTATATAATTGTCTAGCGTAAAAATGGGGAGAACAAAATTTGCGTCATCACGTGTGAGCACAGTGAGGATAAGTAAACCCACATTGGGGAGCAAGGCAAAAATACCCAACCAAAGGGTGGTTGTTCCAATGCTTAATGTACGTAAAAAATTATGATTTTTCATTATGACTTTGTATTATGCTTCTTCATGGGCTAAAACAACTTCCCAGCCGCTTACCCACGTTACAACCACTTTTTCGCCTTCTACATAGTTAATGTCTAAGCCGTCTTCATCAAAAAATTCTGCGCCAATAAGTTTTGGGCCGTCATTTTCAAGCTTGAGGTGTAAGTCCACTGTAGCGCCTTTATAGACGGTTTCTTCAATGTGGGCGTATAAAATGGGGCCTTCCGGTCTTTCTTCATATTCGTGATAGACGCGTAAATCTTCGGGGCGAACAAGTACGTTAACCTTATCGTTGACGGCAAAATCTCTTTTGCACGGCACTGTAAATACCGTATTTTGGATGAGTACGCCATAGGTTCCGTCATCAAATTTACGGATAACTGTGCCAGGCAGAATATTAATTTCACCCACAAAGCGCGCTACATAAAGGTTGGCAGGATTTTCATAAATATCTTGCGGCGTGCCTTCTTGAACTATGCGCCCATTATCCATAACCACTACACGGTCACTCATGGCAAAGGCTTCTTCTTGGTCATGGGTAACAAAGACAAAGGTAATGCCCAGTTTACGTTGAATACGCTTGATTTCTAACTGCATTTGACAGCGCAATTTATAGTCGAGGGCAGAAAAAGGCTCGTCTAAAAGTAAGACTAAAGGCTCGTTGACAATGGCACGCGCCAGAGCCACGCGTTGCTGTTGACCGCCAGAAAGGTTGGCTGGTTTACGGTCTACCAAATGTTCTAGGCGTACCATTTGCAATGTGGTACGCACGCGTTCTTTGATGTCTGCCGCTTTGACGCCCTGCATACGCAGACCAAAGGCCACATTATCAAAAACTGTCATATGCGGAAAGAGTGCGTAATTTTGAAAAACCGTATTAACTTGACGGCGTTCGGGGGGAATATGGCTTACATCAACGCCGCCAATGGATACGGAACCAGAGTCGGGCTTTTCAAAGCCTGATAAAATACGTAAAATAGTTGTTTTTCCGCAGCCCGATGGACCGAGTAGGGTGAAAAATTCCCCATTGGCAATGGTGAGGTCTATACCGTTTAATGCCACATGGTCGTCAAATTTTTTAATAATACCGTCTAACTTGATCAAAGGACTTGTGTGTTTCATTCTTTTCTTATTTTATCGTATACGTTGAGAGTGAATAGAAATCCACTTTAAACATTGTCTGTTGCAAAACGGTGACACGCTCGCAATAAGCCACAAAAAACATGTAGTAAAAGTATCACTGCTGCTTATTACGAGCGTATAAAAATTATTGCTTCAGATATAAAATGAGCGTGCTAGCGCACAAAATTTGTCCAATGACGCTCTTCTCTTTCTGGCATGGCAACGCCATTTTGCTTACCAGCTTCTATACATTTGAGCAACCATGCCATATTGCGCCCAAGAACGCGCATGGTTTGTAAGCCTTCAAGATCTTGTTGCACGTCTTCGGGAGTGCTGCCGTGCACTTGTGGCCAGTATTGTGTGGACACAAGGGGCATTTCAGCAATGGTAAAGAACTTTTGCAAACAGTCAATGGCGGCTGTGGAGCCAGCGCGTCTACAGCTTACAATGGCAGCACCGGGCTTATAGGCATAGGGGGCGGATTTGTAGTAGAACATTCTGTCAAGGGCGGCACATAAAGAAGGATTAGGGGCGGCGTAATATACAGGAGACCCCACCACAAGGCCTTGACATTCTTTCA
>CAYJFR010000151.1:0-5868 GCA_964369335.1 uncultured Desulfovibrionaceae bacterium
CTTATGTGTCTAAAATTTCCAATAATACCGTTATTGGTGTGGTTCACTTGGAAGACCGCATTGTCTTCTTGCTGGACTTGGAAAAAATTGTTGCCAATCTCAATCCCGCTTTAGGCTTACACTTTGACGAAAATGACGAAGAGTGGAATCAAGACGTGCGTCGCCGCGCTTTGGTTGCCGATGACTCTGCGCTTATTCGTGAGATGTTGCGCGACCTTTTAGAAAAAGCCAACTTTGAAGTGACGGTCTGTTCACACGGCGCTGAAGCTTGGGAGCGCCTAAAAATGCTCAAGCAAAAGGCTACATCAGAAGACCGCCCCATTACGGATTTTGTACAAGTGGTTGTTTCAGACATTGAAATGCCCATGATGGACGGGCACAATCTTACTAAGCAGATTAAAGAAGATCCCGTGCTCTCCGTGTTACCTGTACTGCTGTTCTCATCCCTTATTACGGACAAATTACGCCACAAGGGAGAAACCGTAGGAGCAGACGACCAAATTTCTAAGCCAGAAGTAACCTATCTGGCACGCCGTGCCTTAGCCTTAATTAAAGAGCGCGAAGACGAAGCCGCAGGAATTGTGACAGAGAAAGAATAAAAATTGTTCGGGCAATAAAGGTATATGTCCCTTATCTCTTTGCGCATGTGAAGAGATAGGGGATTTTTTGTATTTTATAAGGGCTGTTTCTAGCTTTCACTGACAGGCATAGTCAAAAGCGTGTGCAATTTTTCGTGAGCAAGCTTAGCATCCATACCTTGCTTGGCGGCAATATGGTCGAGATTTTCCACAGCGTCACAAGGGCGAATATACAAAGGCTCTAAATCTTGTTTGGCATAGCTAGCAGTAAGTGCCAATTGCCAAAGAGCTTGAGGGCTAGGATGTTCGTAAGACAAAAGACGTACACGTTCTGCGCCCACAAGCTCGCCAAGGTTGTCTTGCACCAAAGCTTTATTGCGTCCTAATCCAGAACCGAGCATATATACAGGCGGCGTATTTTTGGCGGCATATGTTTGCACTTGCGAACACACAGCTTGCGGCGAATACAATAAAACCTCGTCTATGGGCTTAGGAAGAGGGGAAGTAGGGCACAGTGTAAAGTGTTGCCCATGCACCAGATTACGGCGCGCGTGAGTCATAACACAAATATGCGCTTCTTGGTGAGGTGATATTTCTTGTATGCTGTGCTGTGCTGTGAGCGCCAAGGCTTGCATATAGTCAATACTGGCACTAAGAGCACCTGTAACGCGTCCTATGGCGGCAGCGGTGCTCATAATCAGACGAATGCCTGTAAAGCTCCCCGGTCCATGAATACAGGCAAAACGCGTAATGTTCTGTATACTGAGTTTGTGTATTTTAAGCATGGCATCAAGAGCTGGTGCCAGAATTTCCGCGCCGCGCGTAGGTGCGTACCAACTTTGTGACGTGAGAATATTTTCCTCAGTACAAAGCAGTATATCCAAACGCCCTTCAGCGGCGTTGAGCACACAATACAGCTCTTGATGATCCATACTTACTATCCTTAGTATCCTAGAAAACATCCCTGATAATACGCCAAATATCATTAAATGTGGCTAAAATCATTAAGCCGATAAGCAAGAAGAAGCCAATTCTTGTGGCAACTTCACGAGCCTTGAGCGGTACAGGTCTGCGGAAAATCATTTCAATGGTATAGAAAACAATATGTCCGCCATCCAAAACAGGTATGGGCAGAAGGTTTAAAATACCAAGGTTGATACTAATAAGAGCGGCTAGAGCCAGTACAGGAGCAAGGCCTTGCTCGGCTTGTTGACCCACCATTTGAGCAATCATAATGGGGCCACCCACTTGATCTAGGGGCACAGAACGCTGAGCAAGCTTTACAAAGCCTGTCCATGTCAGTTCTACCATTTCCCAAGTGCGAGCCGCGCCTAGATGCGCCGCTTCAAAAAAGCCCACTGGAGTATGTTCTACCACACCAGCGGCATGCACGCCAATAACATAAGCATTGACGTCTTCACCAAAAATATTCTTACGAGAAATGGAGTTGGCTGTGATTTCCATCTGCACTTCATTGCCATCACGTTCAATAACCACCTGCATGGGCTTGCCCTGGCTAGAATTGATAGCTTCTGCCATGTCTGTCCATGTTTCGGTAGCGTTACCGTTAATGCTGACAATAGTGTCTTTTTCTTGAACCCCCGCTTGAGCGGCAGGACTTTCAGCCACTACGGGGCCAATGACAGGCTTAATATGCTGTTCGCCATAACCTGCAGCAAGTCCCCAACACAGAAGCCAAGCTATAAGGATATTAGCTGCAGGACCAGCCGCCACCACTAAAAGACGTTGCCATGCAGGGCGTAGCGCCATGCTTTCTTCCTTAGTGAAACCTTCTGGCATGTCTTCGGCGACTTCTTCGCCCACAATGGCGCAATAGCCTCCAAGAGGAATAAGTGAGAGGCAATATTCTGTTTTGCCGCGGACAAAGGAAATAAGTTTAGGGCCAAAGCCCAAGGAAAAGGTGGTCACACCCATGCCAAAAGCGCGCGCTACGGCAAAGTGACCGAGTTCGTGGAAGAAAATCAAACCTCCAAGAACAATAAGTACATAAAAAATAGATTCTATCATACGGGTTCCTGTGTACCAGTTATGTTTCGTACATAGTGGCGTGTTGTTGTATCAATGGCAAAAATATGCTGCATAATGCGAGGTGTAGCGTCCATATCTTCCCAAATCTGTTGTTCATGTTCCGTTATGGGCTTTTGTGCATGGTGTTCCATGGCTTTTTCCACAAGGCGCGCAATATCCATAAAGGCAATACGCCCTGCCAAAAAGAGCTCCACCGCCACTTCATTGGCGGCGTTGAGCACAATACACATATCTTGCCCTTCTTTTAAGGCTTTCATAGCTAAACCAAGGCAAGGAAAAGAATATATATCTGCTTTTGTAAAGGTCAAGCTACCCTCATTGCCCATGGTCAAAAGATCCAAAGGCTTAACACCCACATCAAGGCAATGCGGCCAAGCTAAACAGTGCCCAATGGGCATACGCATATCAGGGCTTCCTAAATGTGCCATGAAAGAATTGTCTTGGAATTCCACAAGGGAATGCACAATGGATTGAGGATGCACCACCACATCCAATTGATCTGGATGTAAACCATACAAATGGTGAGCTTCGATAACTTCTAAGCCCTTATTCATAAGCGAGGCGGAATCAATGGTGATTTTTGCCCCCATGCTCCAATTGGGATGCGCAAGGGCTTGCTCGCGCGTAACGTGCTCAAGTTGCTCGCGTGTATAACCACGAAATGGGCCACCAGAAGCGGTGAGCACTAATTTCTTGATGTGATTTTCGTGACGCCCTGCCAACATTTGAAAGAGAGCATTGTGTTCGGAGTCCACAGGAAGAATCACTGCGCCACTGCGTGCGCAAATATGGCGTATAAGTGTGCCTGCCAGCACTAAGGATTCTTTATTAGCAAGACCGATAACCTTACCTGCCAAAGCGGCGGCAACAGTGCCACGCAATCCTGCCGAACCCACCTGCGCCGACAGCACAGTGTTAGCCTCAGGAAGTCTTGCAAGAAATTCATAGCCTTCTTGCCCGTGTACTATGGTGGGTCTGTAGCCACGCGGCAAAAGTTTACGCAATACGTCCACACCAGCCACGTCATAGACGGCGAGATAGGGCGGGGTAAATTCCGCCGCCTGTTCGGCAAGGCGCTGTAAATTAAACGCGCCAGCAAGAGCTATCACTTCAAAAATATGGCGCTGTTTACGCACCACTTCAAGGGTATTCACCCCAATAGAGCCTGTGCTCCCTAGTAAAACAAGGCTACGTGTGCCTTGCGCCCATTGTTGCGACGGAGCTTGAGATATATATTGTAAAGCTCCGCTTCTTGCCGGCCAAGGGTGTTGCATACTATCCTCAAAAATGAGCGCATAGACACATGAGAAAATCATGCCTTATGCGCATCGAAATAGGGTGTAAAAGGTGTTTTTATTCTGCTAAAAGAAGGAAAACCATTGGTCAACCACGGCAAATACAGGCAAAGCAAAAAGAACACTGTCTAGCCTGTCCAAAACGCCGCCGTGCCCAGGAAGAATTCTTCCCGAATCTTTTACATTAACAGCACGTTTTAACGCCGACTCAAAGAGGTCTCCCAGCTGTGCAAAAGCGTTGATAAGAATGCCCAAGAGAACAAACATCCACCAACTGGCATCGCCGAGCCAAAGCCCTAAAACAACAGAGGCGATCACACAGCCCACTAAAGAACCCACTGAACCTTCTGAGCTTTTTTTAGGGCTCACACGCGGCCAAAGTTTATGTCGCCCAAAACGCACGCCTATAAAGTAGGCGCAAATGTCTGAGGCCGCCACCAGCATAAGCACAAAGAAAAGCTTGGCTGATGTAAGATAGGTGGTAGGCAAGAGCAAAAGCGGCACGTAGGCAAGACCCACAAGAAAAATACTGCCCGGGGCAAAGTCGTCGTTTTCGTCAATAATATCTATACGAAAAAGAAAACTCAAAGCGGTCATAACAAAGCCCGCCCCCAAAAAGACCAAGGCGTCTTGCGGTCTACCCATCCACGTCAGAATAAGCATACCAAAACCAAGAGCTATACCGCATAATCTGGTGAGTGTGCGTCCTTTTGTGCCCCAAAATAGGGAGTAAAATTCCCATAATGCCAAAGCACAAATGAGCAAGATAACGCCCAAAAGGAAAAAACCACGAAAATACAAAGCAAGAAGCACCAAGGCGCCAAAGGTTAAACCTGTGCCCACACGTTTCATACAATAAAGGTCAGAGAAACTCATGAAATTTGCTCCTGTGTTTTCCCAAAGCGGCGATTGCGCGCACTATAGTTTTCCAAGGCTTTATGCAATTCTTGCTCGTTAAAGTCTGGCCAATAGGTGGGAGAAAAATAAAATTCGCTGTAGGCGCATTGAAAAAGAAGAAAGTTGCTGATGCGAATTTCTCCGCTGGTGCGTATGACTAAATCAGGGTCTGGCATATCTTGCGTGTATAAACGCGCACGAAAAGCCTCTTCGGTAACATCATCAGGGGCTATGCCGTCTTCTACAAGCTGACGCGCCGCACGCAGTATTTCGCGGCGACTGCCATAGTTAAGCGCAAGATTTAAATGCATGGCAGTAGGCTTTTCTGCACTGCCAGCGGTGCGCTTTATACCGTGTTGTAAAGCGGTGCGCGCCACAAGAGGTAATTCTTGTATATCACCAAGAACATTCAAACTTATGGATTCTTTAACCATAAGCGGAACTTCGTTTTTTAAAAAGTCCACCAATAAGGAAAACAGCGTGGAGACTTCTTCTTTGGGACGTTGCCAGTTTTCGTGAGAAAACGTGTATAGAGTCAAATACGAAATACCGAGCTTTCGGCATTTCGTAATGATATGGCGCACATTCTCAGCACCGGCTTTATGCCCGTCAGTGCGCAAAAGCCCCTGCTCTTGCGCCCAACGGCCATTACCATCCATAATGATGGCAAGATGTTGCGGAAGCTTTTCAAAAGACATTATATGTCCATAATTTCTTTTTCTTTGGCTTGGCATTTTTTATCGGCTTCAGCCACATATTTATCGGTAAGCTTTTGCACTTCGTCATTGGCTTTTTTCAAATCGTCTTCAGAAATGGTCTTGTCTTTTTCCAATTTTTTCAATTGGTCGTTGGCATCACGGCGCACATTACGCACAGCAATTTTTGCATCTTCGCTGTATTTACGAGACACTTTTACCAACTCTTTACGACGCTCTTCTGTCAAAGCAGGGATACCGATACGGATAATCTTTCCATCATTCACAGGAGTTAAGCCAAGGTCTGACTTTAAGATGGCTTTTTCCACAGCGGCAAAACCGCCCTTATCCCAA
>CAYJFR010000152.1:0-5764 GCA_964369335.1 uncultured Desulfovibrionaceae bacterium
TATCGTTGTCGTCATCGTCGTCATAATCATTGTCGCGATGCTCATCATCATTACGGTCAGGAAGACGCGTAGGCGGGGCAAATTTCTTGCCTCTTTCAGAAATGGCGACCACGCGCACCTTGGCTGTGCCGGCGTCGTGCATACCAAGTATACGTGCGGCGCGGCGCGAGACGTCAATAATGCGGTCATATTTAAAAGGACCACGGTCATTGATGCGCAGAACGACGCTTTCGTCGTTTTCTAAATTGGTCACGCGTACCACAGTGCCAAGAGGAAGGGTTTTATGCGCCGCAGTGAGGGCGTTTTGATTGTAGCGTTCGCCATTGGCAGTTTTTTTGCCGTGAAAGCCCGGCCCATACCACGAGGCTACACCGTCTTCTATATATCCCTCACCCGTTTGCAAGGGGTGATAGGTGTCGCCGCGCACTGTATACGTGCTCGTGCCGCGTACGTTATTTTGAGGCTTGCTGGAGCAAGAAACAAGCAACAAGCAAGCTGTCAACGTAAGCGCAAGGCAAAAAGCAGAAGAAGTGTAGCGTATGAAGCGGCGCACAGCTATGTCCTTTCTCTATAAGAGTATATTTGCGGCGGCATTGACTTGTTCTAAGCGTGTATTGTTTTCTAGCTCTTGCTGAAGGGCTTGCAAAGATGGGTGCTCTAAGCCTGATGCCTGAGCTTTGTCTAAGACTGTACGCGCTTGCTCAGGATGCCCGCCTTCTAAACATGCCTTGGCGGCAAGAATATGCATATGAACCTTGTCTTGCCCATAGACATTTTCAAGAAAATTCTGCCATTCTTCTTTAAAGCAACTTGTTGCCAAGCCCTCTTCTAAAAGCAGAAAACGCGCCACATGGGCATTATTTTTATGAGCGGCAAAATACAAGGAAAAAAGCGCACGCGCTTGGGCAAAAACGTGTAAAATACGCTGTATTTCTCGCTCAATACTTTGTTTTGTCTGCTCGGTAAGGGGTTTAAAGCTGGCTATAATATCAGCATAGTCCGCGCTTCTTTTTTCTAATTGTACTAAGCGATTAGTATAATGTTGGCGCTGAAAGGCGTCTTCTTTAAGCTTGACGCATTCGTGAAAGGCATAGCCAATACACCAGTGCAACATATTTTCTAAAACTTTTTCCGACGATGGCGTCGCATCAGGGTACGTGCCCTCTTCTTCCATATCATAGCCGTCATGACCGCATGTGCCAGAAGTTTCCTTGCGAAATAAAAGATAGGCAGTATCTTTTAAACGCCAAAAAACACCCTTATGCATAACTTCGCCTAAAAGTTCGCGCAATATGGCATAGGATATGGTTTGCGAATGAGAAAAACGCGCGGCTTGTTCTAACAAGGTGGCATGCACAGTGCAAAAGTCGCGCAGTAAATCTCTGGCAAGTACGTCTTTATTATGGGTGCGCCATGCGCCGGTGGAAGTTTTTGTCATTGCCCTGCCTCTTGTAAAAGTGCTTCTGCCACCGCGGCATCATACAATACCAATGGGTCAGCTCCTTCAGAACCACGACCCAATTTTTTATACATGGCAGCGGCTTCTAAAATAACGGCGTGAGGCAGCCAGTCGTGCTTTTCCCACACCTCAGCGTGTTCTGATTCCCATAGGCGAAATTCCACGCCAGCATCTTCGCCGCGGCGCACATACACGCGCACTTTTGTATTTCCAGGCTGGGGATAATAATATAAACCTCTATCGTCTTTCATAGCAGCACCTCATGCTCAGAGCTGTACAGCTCTCTATAATGTTGAATAGAGGGTACTTTGCCTTGCCTTGTGCCTAAGGTCAACCTTTGAGACGCTTTCTTATGGAGAAAATTCTTACGAAAGCTCCGCGCATCTTGTACCGCTCAAGTCCATAATACCCGAACTTTTATGAGCAAATTGCAGAAATTTTTCGGCAAAAACCGTAGGCGCCATAGTTTGCTGTGCGTCCTGAGAAATATGGAGCTGATGCTCTTCTTCCATGGGCTCACTGGCGTCAGCGCGTAACAATTCTTCTTCAAAGGTTTTGCGTAATAATTCAAAAGAGGCTTCCACCTCTGGATAGGTATTGTCTTCTCTCCACGGCAGACGTAAGGATTGCGTCCAGTTCTTGCCTTTATGCGAGATGATTTCCAAGGTATAAAAGCCTTGATGTTGGGGGGTGTCAGCACGCTCATGTGTATGGGGGTAGCAATGTTCTTGCCACGAATCCACAGGCTCAGCAATGCTTGAACAAATGCGTATGGGCGGCAAGGCTAAACTGCGTTCGTAATTTTCTATGACAAAAGAATATTTGAGTATGGGGCGTATATTGCCTCTTTTCTTTTCTATTTTCCATTGAATCTTCATGTGTGTTCCTCTTGGTTTGTCGTTGATGTCAAATATGTTTGGATTGCTTCTGCAATGACTTTTATCATGACATCAAGTCATTGCGAGGAGTTTACGACGAAGCAATCCATGCCTTTTTTAGAAACAGCCCGCTACGCTTCGTATAAATGCAATACCTCCCCAAAGGGTGGCTCTTGCTTAGGGGCTTTACTGCTGATCCACAATACAGGATACAGTGGGTCGTCGGGAAAAGAAGCGCATTCCAAATCGGTGAACCATAATAAGCACACAGGCTGTACTTCATTTTTCTCTAAATACTTGGGAATATGACGGTAATCTGTACCACCGCCGCCTTCGGGCATAAGGCGTAAAGGTTTGTCTTCGCGCCTGTATATACGATGACTTTTGACTAAGGTATCGTGATAAAGCACGCACAATTCACTGTCATAAGCATCCAAAATACTTTCTAATTCTGCGGAAAAATGGGCAAGAAGTTCTCTGTCTATGGAACCAGAGGTGTCTATGGCCAAGGCCACAGTCATAAGGCGCTGTTCTTGGCGTGAAGGCAAGTATAAATCTTGCGAAAGATAGCGCCTGTTAGGCACAGACCACGTATAATCCCCTTGATTGCAACTTTCTATAAAGCGTTGCAATAAAACGCGCCAGTTGAGCTTGGGGTGCAGGCTTTCTTGAAAAAGGCGAAGAAGATTTTGCGGTATGTCTCCAAAATGCTGCGCGCTTTGCAAGGCCTGAGAAAGGTTGATTTTGGCTTCGCGCTCTGCTTCTTCATTATTGTCGGAGCTGTCAGCAGAGAGCAGAGGATGATCCAGCACTTCGCCCGAAAATTCCGCCTTATTTTTTTCCTTTTGCTCTGAGCTTTTGTCTTCAGGGGCGGTATTTTTTCCTTCTTCCTCTTTTTTTTCTGTGTCCTCTTGGGTGTTATTTTTATCCTCAGAAGTGGCGGAGCTTTGCTCTTCTTCTAAGGTGTCACCCTCTTCTCCTTGAGCGCCGCCGCTGGCATTATCTACCTTTTCTTCTCTTTCTTCGGTAAAGTTTTCCTGCTGCCCGCCGCCATGAAACTCTTCATTCCACGCTAAAATAAGCTCGGCATAAATGGCGTCCACACTTTGGTGTAAATACTTCTTGTCCACATTGAAAGACTTAGGCAGACGAAAGCCCGCTTCTTCCAGATAGCCGTTGATGGCCAAATCACACGCCTTATTCCACATGTCTTTGTCACGCCCTTTACGGCGCAAATGGTGCATACAAGCAAGGTGCAGTATTTCGTGGGCTTGTACGGCAACCACCTGTTCAGCGCTCAATACTGAAATAAAGAGCGGATTGTAGGCTAGGGTTTTGCCGTCTGTCCACAAGTCTTGACAGTGTTTGTCTTCTTTCAGTGTGAGCTTGAGCGCCAAAGAACCAAAAAAAGGGTGCGAGAGCAACAGCTCCGAGCGTGCCTTTTGCATGATTTCATGGGCTGTGGGGGCGTCTTGTGCAATATTCATATGCGTGTATCCGCCCGATTACATAAGCACATGGGCATTTTTCTGTGCCCAATGGGTAAAGGCTTCACTGTGTACAATACGCTCGTCTTGACATACGGCAGTACGCATAAATAAGACGCCAAACTCCACAGGCAAACGGTGGGCATAGGTGGTTAATTGTGAAATATTTCCCATATGCACTTTAGAGCCCAAGGACTCGCATAAGGCATATAATGTAGCAGGCTCAGAGGGAACGTTACATTCTTCTGGCTTAGCGGTGATGTCTTCCACTGTGGGTAAATCACGCCAAACATGTAAAAAGCCAGTAAATTCTGTGGCGGCAGCCATGCCAATGGTGCCTTGAAGAAGCTCGTATTCGATGGATGCGTCTACACCGGCGTCAAGCATTTGTGATACGAATGCCCAAGAACGCGGCGAGGCGAAGGCTTTACCGGATTTTTGCGGGTCAAAATCGTGTAAGAGTTTGGGGCGAAAACGTAAAAATGCTATAATTTCTTTACGAATATGAGCCTTTTGCGCCCAAAGAATCCAGTCTTCAGTGCTGGTTTGCATTTCGATGTGTACCATTCTGTTGGCAAGAGCTGTAGGCATTCTGTGGGTGACAGCGCGGTCTTTTTCACCATTGCCAGCGGCTACCACTGTCCAACCAGAGGGCAGGGTATATTCACCAATTTTTCTATCTAAAACAAGCTGATAACAGGCGGCTTGTACTAAGGGCGGGGCGGCGTTAAGCTCATCTAAAAAGACTATGCCTTTGTCTGTGGCGTCGGGTTTGGGCAAAAATGCCGGCGCACACCACGCCGCTTGCTTATCCGCTGTAATGTGCGGCAAACCACGTAAGTCTACAGGGTCCAAAAGTACGGCGCGTATATCAATAAGCTTGTACCCTTTTAGCTCTGCAACTTGAGCTACTATTTGGCTTTTTCCTATACCAGGCGCACCCCATATAAAAACTGGTTGTTGAATATCTATAAGTGTTTGCAGCGCAGATGTAACATGGTTTGGCTTCATTACATATCCTTATTTTAAAATTGAATGTGAAAGTCGATTTTATTAAAAGTAGCATTAGGCAAGATGTCAGATTTTGTCAAGAGGGCGAAATATTTTGTTGACAGTATGAGCTTGTTACTAATTTGTATATCTTTGTTCATTTTTTGTTTATACAGGGGGGAGATTTCGGGAGAAAGGCGCCTTTTTTTATTTTTTTCAGAGGGTGTTTCTTGTGAAAAAAAGAGAGAGAATTTTGTGAAAAAAAGTTTTTTCTATGACAAAATAACCAATGATTTTGGTATGAAAGAATGAATACATGAAAGTATACACTCACACTCTCTCCTACTACAAGACTTGCAGTTCATGTATTTAGCCTTTAAAAAGATATTTTGGGCAGAAGATGCACCATAAGGCTTGTCTTTGTGAAAAAACTGTGCTAGGCATTGTTCACTTACGCGCTACTCTTGCATATTTGGTTTTTCGCAAGGGGATGGCGCAGTCTTTTTGCCAAGGACATAGCCGCGGCAAAAGACATAAAAAAGGTCTTTTCCACTGCACTTTGTAGATGGAAACAATATGCCGGAACCAAACCGGAACTTTTAAAAACTCTTGTGGAGGTAAGCCAATGGCTAAACATGCAACCCCTAAGTTAGACCAGCTCGAATCCGGGCCATGGCCTAGCTTTGTGTCTGACATTAAGCAAGAAGCTGCTATGCGGGCCAGCAACCCTAAGGGTCTGGATTATCAGATTCCTGTAAGCTGCCCAGACGATTTGCTTGGTATCTTAGAACTTTCTTACAACGACGGTGAAACTCACTGGAAGCACGGCGGTATCGTAGGCGTATTCGGTTACGGCGGCGGTGTTATCGGTCGTTACTGTGACCAACCTGAGCAATTCCCCGGCGTAGCTCACTTCCACACTGTTCGTGTGGCTCAGCCTTCCGGTAAGT
>CAYJFR010000153.1:0-5711 GCA_964369335.1 uncultured Desulfovibrionaceae bacterium
ATACTTACTTAATATATTGCGGAATGTTTAAAAAAACTTCGCGAGTAAAGGTAATAATACGTTCCATAAGCCACGGTAAGGCCAAAAGCAGCGCAATAAACATGGACACAACCTTAGGAATAAAGGTCAGTGTCATTTCTTGGATTTGTGTGGCAGCTTGAATAATACTCACAACAATACCCACAGTGAGCCCCACGCCAAGCATAGGCAGTGCCATCATAAGGCAAAGTTCAATGGCTTGTCTGCCAAAACCGATAACAAATTCAGGAGTCATAAGCTACCTCCATCAAAGAAGAAAGGAGTTTACAAGCGAGCCCACAAGCAGGTTCCAGCCGTCTACCATAACAAAGAGTAGAAGTTTGAAGGGCATGGAGACCATCATGGGGGGCAGCATCATCATACCCATAGCAAGCAATACGGAAGAAATAACCATATCCAAGACAAGAAAGGGTATATAAATCAAAAATCCGATGGTAAAAGCTGTTTTTAGTTCAGAGATAACATAGGCAGCCGCTAGCATCATAGTCGGTACTTCGTTTTTTGTCTTTGGGGCTTCCATACGTGAGATGGAATAAAAGACTGAAATATCTTTTTCGCGCGTATGCTTGAACATATAATTGCGTAAAGGGATTTGTGCACGGTCAAGGGCTACGGTATAGTCAATGCTTTCAGCAAGATAGGGCTGAAGTGCTGTGTCGTTGATTTCTTTGCCCACAGGGTACATGATAATAATGGTCATAAAGATAGCAAGCGAGGCTAAAATCTGTGTGGGCGGAAGTTGTTGCACGCCCATAGCTTGACGTAAGAAGCTGAACACAATAATAATACGTGTAAAGCTTGTGACGGTAAGCATAATGGCAGGCGCTACCGATAAAACAGTGAGTAAAAAGAGAATTTCGAGCAGAACAGTGACTTTTTCCGGTGAGGATGCGCCTCCGGAAAGCGTGAGGGACAGCGGCGGTACGGCAAGGTCTTGCGCCGCCACGGCTACAGAGGGCAAGAGCATAGAGCAGGCAAAAAGAAGGCACAGTCCCACACCACTGAAAAGGGCGTAGGAGATGTTTTTAGGCATCTTTGTTGTCTTGTTGCGCTGATTCTTCCATAAGAGAGTAGAAGTCCGTAGTGCTTGTCTCATCTGTATCCTCAATTTCCTGCAAGAGCGTTATTTGCTGTTCTGTAACTCCGAGCAATAGCCTCTTGTCTAAAAAGCGTACCACCGTAAGCCCTTTTCTTGGTCCCAAGGGCAGTTGGGCTTCAATGCGTAATCCATCCCGCGGAAACCCATTGGGACGCGGGATGAAATTAAAGCGTCCTGATCTACGCAAAAGCCAGACTAAGCCCCATAATAAAGCCAATAAAACAAATAAGGTTCCGATGGCAGTAAAATAGCCGCTCCAGCTAAAGGTGCTGTCCAAGGGCAGGGGCTGTACTGTGCTTGGTATATGCGCTTCTAAGCCTGACGCTGTAGACGGCATTGTAGAGGCGCCGCCCGTAAGCGTTTGTGTGCTTTCTGCTAGGGGAGGCGCATCTTGCGTTGGGGCAGTGTTAGCCAAGTTGTTTTACTCTTTCCATGGGGCTGATAATGTCTGTGAGACGTACCCCGAATTTTTCGTTAATAACAACAGCTTCACCGCGAGCCACAAGCTTTCCGTTTACAAATACTTCTAAGGGTTCGCCTGCAAGTTTATTCAATTCAACTACAGAGCCTTGACCTAATTGTAAAAGCTCATTGATAAGCAAACGCGTACGGCCAAGCTCCACAGACACATCCAAAGGAATGTCTAAGATAAAGTCAAGTTCGCGTTTGGCGCCGTCAGCTGTGGGGCGTCTGGCAATATCCGTCATATTTTTGAAAACAGCCTCGCTGGCTTGCGAAGAAAGTGACTTTTTTTGCAAAACAGCTTGTGCGGCGGCATGTTCGTCTTGTTCTAAAGACGCGGCCCATTGTGCAGCCATTTCTTCTTCAGAAGGGCTACCGCCAGCGTCTGCTTCTTCAGCGGGAAGCTCCATCTCTGGTGCAGCTTCTTCTGGGGTTGCTTCAGCTTCTGGCGCAGCTGCATCATCTGCACCGCCTTCTTCTTCCTCTAGTTGTGCGGCCCAAGCGGCGGCAAGAGCGTCTTGATCGTCATTACTCATAATTAAATCCTTTGCAAGTAAGTTTGTGCTATTCTACAACAAATTCTGTAAAATAAACACGTACCACATATGCGCCGCCCAAAATCTGATTTAAGCGACCAGCAACTTCAGCTTTTAATAAAATTTTACCCTCGGCTGTGGAAATATCAGCAAATGTCTTTCCAGCAAGAAGCGTGATAACAGCGTCACGTACACGGGCTTCTTGGCTTTTGAGCACGGAAGAAACATCTTGATTGACTTCTACTTCCATACCGAGCCGTAAATAACGCTTGCCTGAAGCGTCTGATAAATTCACCACAAAAGGCGGCAAGGGTAACACATGCCCTGCACTGCGCGGTAAAACAGAAGGTCTTTCAATGCGCGGTGAGTTGGTATTTGTGGCATTGTTTCCGGCAGCTGGTGCAGCCCCTTGAGTAGTCCCTGCTGGCTGTTCTATGGGAGCGCTGCCTTCTTCTGTAGCAGGTGCTGGGGGTTTGCGCAGATAAAACCACCAATACGCGCCGCCGCCACCAGCGGCAAGAAGAATAAGAAAAATAAGAAAGAAAATCAAAAATCTTTTAAGTTTTGATTTTTTTGGAGGGCCTTCGCCTGGGGGAAGTTCTTTGTTATTGGCATTGTCTGCCATAGCTATCTCCTTATGTTATACACAAGCAAAAAGTGGCAAAAAATTGACGCTTGCATAAACCAATGAAACTCAAAAAATAATATGCACAAAACATACCAGAATAATAAAAAAATGCAAAGCGTAAAAGAGGGCTTTGCATTCTTCGTGTTGTGTATGTGTATACGGCTTTTATGCCGTGTTGTAAAATAAGAAAGAGAGAGTTTATAGCAGTATGTTATACGTCCCGCGTGTATGCGCTTTTTGTTTATGCATTTCGTGAACCAAAAATATCTGTGCCCACGCGTACAAGAGTTGCACCTTCTAAAATTGCCGCTTCCAAATCTCCAGACATGCCCATAGATAAATGTTTAAAGTTTGGCGCTTGTGCGGTGTATTCTTCTGCAAGCTGGTCACGTAAGGAGCGGAGTAAAGCAAAGTGCGGACGCGCCGCCATACCTGCGTCAAAGACGGGTGGCAGGCACATAAGCCCTTGCAATTCAAGGTGCGGGCAGGAAATAATGTATTTTGCTAAGGCTGAAAGCTCGTTGGGGCTGATGCCAGATTTTTGTTCTTCTTCACCCACATTGACTTGAATAAGAACAGCCTGGCGTATATTTTTCTGCTCGGCGCATTGGTTGATAATGCGCGCCAATTTTTCAGAATCCACGGTGTGGATAAGGTCAAAACGTCCTACCACTTCCTTGGCTTTACGGCTTTGGAGGTGCCCTGTAAAATGCCAGCGTAAATCTTTTTGGGAAAATTTCGTAGCAAGCTCGTCTTGTTTGAGCAAAGCTTCTTGTACATAATTTTCCCCAAAATCCACTTGCCCGCCGAGAGCTGCAAAGTGCACAGCTTCGGCAGGCTGTAATTTGGAAACGGCCACTAACTCAACGTTGTCTTGTGTATGGCGCTCAGCGTCTTTTATGGCTTTGGCTATGCGCCTTTTAACGTCAGTAAGAGCAATAGCAATATTCTCAGCACGGGAAGTCATGGTTTTATTCCGTCATCATACCTAAATTGCGTAAGAAGTTGACATCTTCTGTCCAGTTTTCACGCACTTTAACCCAAAGCTCTAGGTGAACTTTGCCTTCAAGTAATTCCACAATATCTTTACGGGCATCGGTGCCTATGGCTTTGATGGATGCGCCAGATTTACCAATGACCATAGCTTTATGTGAAGGACGCGCCACATAAATGGCGGCGTGAATAATGGTTTGTCCGCGCTCGGCATCTTCTTCCCACTGCTCAATGTCTACAGCCACCGAGTAAGGAACTTCTTGCTTGAGGTGCAAAAAGAGCTTTTCGCGCACGATTTCAGAAACCATAAAGCGTAGAGGCGCTGTAGAAAGCTGGTCGTCAGGAAATTCTGCCGGTGCTTCTGGCAAGTTTTTAGCAATAAGCTGCTTTAATCCGTCAAGCCCGTTGCGGCGTAAGGCGGATACGGGGAAAATTTCTGCCTTGGGGAAAAGGTCATGTAATTGCTCAAGAAGAGGGAGCATTTTGCTTTTGTCGGAAAAGAGGTCAATTTTATTTATAACAATACATACGGGACGCTCTTCTGTGGCAAGGGCTTCACCAAGGGCGGCAAGATCACCTTTAAGATAATCTGGCTTGCGAATATATAAGTCACCGTCCAGCATAAGCACTATCATATGCGCTTGTGCCATACTTTGCCATGCAGATTGGAGCATGGTTTTGCTCAAACGCCCTTTGACTTGCGCCATACCGGGGGTGTCCATAAAGATAATTTGTGCGTCTTTTTCGCTCAAAATACCGACAATTTGATTACGTGTGGTTTGCGCGCGTGGGGTCACGATGCTGACTTTTTGCCCTAAGAGGGAGTTGAGCAAGGTGGATTTTCCCGCATTGGGAGGACCCATAAGGGCAACCCAGCCGCACTTATGTTGGCTTTGGCTGGCGCTTTCTTGTAAAGGCTCTTGATGTGACATAAATTTCTCCGTTGTGGTTTAAGATTGTACGGCGTGTTGTTCACGTCTTCTTACAAGCATAAACACAATAAATGCCCCTAAGAATTTGCTGATGGTCATACTCACAATGGAAAACGGCGTGGCAATACCCACCAAGGTGAGGAAGATTATACTATCCAGTGGGGCGCCCACTAAGCTTGAGTATAAAATTCGCTGAGAAAAAGGCTTTTTGGTAAAGGTAAAAACGGCCCAGTCGGCAAGTTCACCAATGGCAAAGGCCGCGGCAGAAGCTAAAGCCAGTTCTGGTGTGGCAAAATACCAACTCAGCGCACAACCTACAAGCATACACCAAAGAATGTGATGCCCTACATGTCTTTGCGCATAGTCACGCACTACAAAGGTGAAGCCTACAGCCAAGGAAATGGGCGGCCACATTTCTCCGTTGGGGAGCGTAATCAAGGGGACATGGACAAATGCCACGTTGATGGCAAGAATAAGGGCGATATAAATAATGCAATGTATCATGGGCTGCACCATAAGTGGCAAAATGGCTTGCGTCAATAAAATTTTCTTGGGAAAAATTTTTATAACTAGGTAGTTGGTCTTATTTTTATCCCTTATACACGGTCGCAAAAAGAATTTTCTAAAAATGCTTCTAAAGCGTCGTCCATGGCGTGAACATAGCGTGCTACGTCAACGTCTGTATTGCACTGCACGCAGCGCATAACAACCTTACGTCAGGTTTTTACCGCTAGGAGCGGGCTTTTGCATGTGCTACAAGGAATGCTTGTTTGACTTTGTCTTCGGGAAGAAAAGGCGGTACGAGGGCTGAAAAAAGACATGTTTACTCACTATTTTTATTTGTTTTTTTGTGGGGAAGGGAAAAAATCTCTAGCTCCAAAAAGTTTTTCCCTTCCCCATACCGTTTTACTCTTGATTCTCGTAAAGTTCGTTTCTCACTAACGGGAATGCTTCGCACCCTTTGGGGCAGCCCTCCCTTTTCAAAACGCGCTTATTGTTTATGAAGTGTTGGGGGTGTATTT
>CAYJFR010000154.1:0-5694 GCA_964369335.1 uncultured Desulfovibrionaceae bacterium
CGTGAAAACGGTCTTATTTTCAGCGGCACATCCCCTGACAATACCTTAGTGGAAATCGTGGAAATTGCTGACCATCCGTGGTTTGTAGGCTGTCAATTCCATCCAGAATTTAAATCTACACCCATGCAAGCGCATCCGCTTTTCCGTGACTTTATTGCAGCTACGAAAGTTCAAGCAAAGATTTAATTTTTCGTACAGATTGTATATGAGGGGAAATGCCTTTTTAAGGTGTTTCCCCTTTTTGTTTTTTGGGTATATTTGTGTTAGGTAGTGTCGTCAAATAGCGAAAATAATACTTTTTAATAGAAAATAACGGCTAAAATAGTTGATTTTTCTGGATTGCTTCGTCGCTACGCTCCTCGCAATCCAGATCTAGCATCTTGTCAAAAAAATAGGCAGTTGAAAGGATTTTTCAACTGCCATAAATATAACTAGCGAGCTTCTTTTTTCTTTTTTTTGTGAATTTCCGCAAGCTCTTTAAGTCCTGCTTGAAAGGCTTCTTTATCACGAGCTTTCATAGCTTTTTCAAGATTGTCATGAATTTTTTTTTCTCTTTGCTCTTCAGTCATAACACGTCCTTTATTACAGTTTTTTTAGAATCTGTTGTAAATAGCGTGCGTCTGTGTAGCATTAATGGGGTACAGTGTCTAGAAAAATATAGCTAGCGGGTAGCTTTATACCTTTGATAGCATTGGTTAAAATATCTATGATGCTGTTTAGATATAAATTTAAAAGCGTCTTTGCGAGCACTAAAATAGGCTGTATGGTCATCAGGTCGGCGGGCGAGACCACAATATTCAATCATTTTATCCCGATACATATTATACAGCAATGCAAAAAGGTCATCAACGCGTCCTTTAGGCAAATCTTTCACAGTACACACTTCTACAGGAAAAATTTCATCCCATTCTTCTTTCAGCATGTCCTCTTGTTGGCAGTGTGACCAGCGGTTGTACAGCTGACGTCTGATCTTATTCACTTCAAAGTAAAACTTTTTATCAATATCTTGTCCGTGTATGGCTATTGCAAGCTCAATGTCATAACAAACGGCTTGATATTCAAGGTTGAAGAGCTCTTCAATATCTTGGGCTTGCAGTGCTTCTCGTATTTCTTTTGCGAACTCAAAATAGACGGGATTGGGATTTTTGTTTTGCTCTTCTATCATAGCGTCATAAGCTTTCGCAAGCTCTTGAAGTGTTACTTGAAAGGAATCTTCTTCATGGGCTTTTTTAGCGCGAGCTTTTTTGGCTGCTTCAATATTATTACGAATTCTTTTTTGTTTTTCCTCTTCTGTCATAACACTTCCTTTCCTTTGTAAATATGGTGTTTTTGTGTGTAGCATGAATGGTGTATAGAGTCTAGAAAGAAGGGAGGAATAGGCAGTTGAAAAAGTATATAGCGTGTTCATATTATACGAACACGCTATAGGATAAAATCAAAATTTTTTTATACAGCTAATTCTAAAGTATACATATTTTCAATATCCATACGTCCAAGACCGCGCTCATGCGCCAAACGAATATGACTTACCTGGCGAGGCTGTATTTTTTGCCCATACCATATATAGCGCGCGGTGGCGGTGGCGTCAGCAGCTACAGGGTCAGCACTGGCAATGACTTCACCGGGGGTGATGACCTTACCAGGGCCGCTGGGGCCGCCGGTGGTGAGAACGCGCGTGGCGTCGATAATAGACAGGGTAGGCTTAATGCGTGTGTTAAGGTCCACAATGGAGGTGGCAAGATTATAGCGTGAATGCATAGAGTATCTGTGTAAAATAAGCCCCATTTGCCCTTTCAAAGAGAGTGAGACGCCCGCGCTGCTGTGGCTTTTTGCCACTGGGGCGGCAATAAGTACATCTGCCTGCAACACATCGCGCATAAAGGCATTTTCACGCATTTCATGTGCTTGCGTAATGGCTTGTGTTGCGTAAAAATTTGCGTCCATAAGATGGTGGCAAATGCCTTGTTCTACACTGTTACAAGCTGCTAAAATACCAGATTTTTCTAAGGAGAGTTCTACATTTTGTAAACCGTGATCGAGTACTCGCACACTGGCTGCACCAGCTTCTTTGCAGAGAATAAGCAGGGTTTTCACTACCTCAGGATGTGTGGTAGTGGCACTGTCTACACCTTGGGCAAAGCTCATATTAGGTTTAATGACCACCTTTTGCCCAGGCTTCACAAAGCGTGACATACCTCCGATGATTTCTACAGCTGTACGTGTTGCTGCGGCAGGGCTACCCTTAATAATACTTATCTGCGGCACCGTTTGGGCTATACTTTTTTGTGGAAAAAGCAATTCTGAGGAAACGAGGGCTGAGCTTGCAGAAAGATAAGCACAGTTTTTTAAAAATTCACGCCTATGCATAGTACTCTCCTAAATAAGAATTTTTCTCATTAAGATAAAGGTAAGCCTTGAAAATAGTATGTCAAATATACCCATAAAAATTTGTATTTTTAAGCACGTATACTATAAAGTATGAAGTAACCATTTTTATTGGCTATTTCATACTTTATAGGTAAGAATTGTGGAATAGTATTTATTGCGCGTGAGCTAAGAGTTCTTCGGAGCCAAGGCGTGTTGTATGGTCTGGATCAGTATGAACAAAGTGTACTGTGCCGTCAGCATTGACCACATATACCGACGGTACGGGCAAATTATGATGCTTTTGCCCTGAGGCTTTTTCTAAGTCAATTTGATACTGACTGAGGTACAATGCTACAGTCTCATCATCCATATGAAAAGCTAAACCAAAAGCAGCAGAAAGTTCTACACTGCTGTCAGAGAAGAGGGGAAAGCGGAGCTTTTTACTGCTATGCATTTGCTCTAAGCCCTCTGGTAAGTCAGGGCAAATACCAAGAACCACATAGCCGCGTTCTTGTAAGGTGGATAAAGCTGTATTAATTCCCGCTAACTGCGTGACGCAAAAACGTCACCAAACGCCGCGGTAAAAGATAATGACCGCGGGTTTATTTTGTAGGATGTCATAGAGTTTGGTTTTTTCTCCCTGCATGGTGACAAGCGTACCGTCAGGTACAGTGCTGCCCACAGCGAGAGGGGTGATTTGGTCGGCTGATGATGCTACTTTCATACTCATTCCTCCACAATATTCTGGTTGATAAAGCATTTTTTCAAAAAATATTAGTGCCAAAACCTAGAAAAACAGGAAAGCGCATAAAGGCTGTTTTTACTCGTGACATATAAAATCACTGAGTAAAGCGGTGAAATTTTTCTTATGAAGAAAAATACTGTCTAAAAGTACTAAAAAAAGCACATATGGGCAAGCACCATTTGCATACGTAAAGTTTTACTTTAATTATTTTCGGAATTGTCTTTCTGTAGAGGGGGTACTTGCGCAATTTTTTTAAATTTTATGTCCCATAATTATGTATTATGTAAACTTTATTTTCTTAAATATATACAATACATTATTTATAATTATTTAAATATTAAGTATATAAATGACAACGAACCCTGTGCCCAGTACTTAGCTCAGACCATGAAGGCGCTTCTTGACGGCAATGCTCCATAGCTTTAGGGCAACGCGGATGGAAAGTACAACCAGAAGGCAAATGTAAAGGGCTTGGAAGTTCACCGCTCAGAGGAGGGGTGAGTATTTTCTGTGTGGGGTCTAAAGACGGTATAGATGCCAATAAGGCTTGTGTGTAGGGATGCGCCGCATTTTGAAACAGTTTTTCGCGTGGTGCGTCTTCTACCATGCGCCCCAAGTACATAACTGCAATACGAGGGCAGATAAAGCCCACCACAGCAAGGTCATGTGAAATAAAAAGACAGGTGGGGGAAAAACGCTCTTGCACGTCGCAAAGCAAATTGAGTACTTGTGCTTGAACAGAAGCGTCTAGAGCTGAAACAGGTTCGTCACATACTAATATTTGCGGCTGTGTAATGAGGGCGCGAGCTACGGCAATGCGTTGTCTTTGTCCGCCAGAAAATTCATGAGGATAGCGTGAAGCGTGTTCTGGGACAAAGCCTACTAGTTCAAGCATTTCATGTACACGCTTTTGACGGTCTTTTTTAGGTATACCTTGCACTGTCAGCGGCTCTGCAATGGAATGCCCTATAGACAAGCGCGGATTGAGCGAAGAATACGGGTCTTGAAAAATCATTTGAATAGAGCCGTCATGCACTACTTTGCCTTGTGTGTCATAAAGGGATGTGCCGTTGATCAGCACCTGCCCTGAGCTTGGCGCAAGTAGACCTGCAACCATACGCCCAAGGGTGGATTTACCGCAACCCGATTCTCCCACAAGACCAAGAATTTCTCCTTGCTGTAAGCTTATATCCACATGGTCCACAGCGCGCAAAAGAGATGTCTCTCCCAACAATCCGCGACGTATGGCAAAGGTACGTGAAATATCTTGTAAAGTGAGGCTTGCTGTCATGGTATTCCCTGTATTTTTAATGCGAAAGTGTTTCGTTGCTTACTTGAGCGTCGGCAAATGTCGCCATTTCATTAAAGATATTTACAGCGGCACGAACCAAAGGCAGAGCCAATGCCGCTCCTGTGCCTTCACCAAGGCGTAAGCCCAAGTGCAAAAGGGGCAGGGCAGGCACGTTTTCTTTTTCTAAGGCTTGAAGCACATGCACATAGCCCGGTTCGGCTGAGGTGTGTGACAAAAGGGCGTAGCCGTCTACATGGGGGCAAATATGGCGCGCCGCCACGTAGGCAGATGTGGAAATAAAGCCGTCCACTAGCACGGTCATATGTTCTTTAGCAGCGCCAAGCACAATACCCGCCATAACAGCAATTTCAAATCCGCCCAAAAGTGCTAGAGCGTCTATGGCATCACCATTTTTGAGTGCGTGGGCATGAAGATTGAGGGCTTTTTCCACAACGCGTGCTTTATGAGCTACACCGTCAGCAGTGGCGCCAGCTCCTGGCCCTGCCACATCATGCGGAGAAAGTCCTAAGATAGCAGAAAAAAGCGCTGTGGCAGGCGTAGTATTGCCAATGCCCATTTCACCAATACCAAGGGTCACATAGCCTTGAGTGGCGGCTTCTTGGGCAAGTTCTATGCCGTGGCGTAAGGCTTGTATGCAGGTTTCACGGCTCATGGCAGGCTCTTGGGCAAAGTTTTTTGTACCATCGCCGAGGCGTTTGTCTATAAGGTTTTCATGTGGAGCGAAAGAACCACCCACGCAACCAGCGTCTACTACACTTAAAGACATTTGAGCTGTACGACACAGCACATTAATAGCCGCGCCGCCGTTCAAAAAATTTAAGACCATTTGGCGCGTGACTTCTTGGGGAAAAAGCGAAATTTTTTCTTCTGTGACGCCGTGGTCTCCTGCTACGGTGAACATATGTGCAGGGTCTACGCGTAAAGGCTTTTGCCCTTGTTGGATACAATAAATACGTTTTGCTGTGTCTTCAAGACGCGCAAGGCTGCCTTGCGGCTTGGTTAAATTATCAAGATGGGCCTTGGCTGCTACTTCTAAATCTTTTTGCACAGGAAGAATTTGAGCAAGGGTATTTTTGAGCCATTGTTCCATATTATCAGCACTCCGTATTTTGGTATTGTATATTTTTTTGCGTCGCTAAGATTAGGCTTTTCCCCTTTCTTTGGCAATATGCAAGATATGGATTTTTTTATATCATGAAATATGTGTGCGGTGTTTTCCCTTGCTTGTACGTATTTTTTTGCGTATTGTTATCATCTATATTTTTTTGGG
>CAYJFR010000155.1:0-4277 GCA_964369335.1 uncultured Desulfovibrionaceae bacterium
AAGGAGAGCAAGCGTGCTTGCGTGGTAGGATTGCGCTGTAAAGCCGCTTCTACAACGTCTGCATAGACAAGCTCATCGGGCAGAATAGTATTTTCATCAGCATTGCTTATAAGTTCATTATCCTGTGCGTCTTGCAAAGGATTCCCCATGGGGTTGTGATGCGTTGGGGGTTTTTTATTCGTAGGTTCCATATGTGTTCCCTCAAAAGTAATAGGGTGTTTTCTTTGTTGTTATACAGAAAGCTCTTGTTGCTTTTGCTCTGCTGCTTTAGTCATGGACGATGAGCGTAGCTTTTCGATGACCAGATCCTTAGGTCCGTCGGCCACGATGCGCCCTCCATCCATAACAATAAGTCTGTCTACCAACTTCAGCATACTCATGCGGTGCGTTACAAGAATGAGGGTTTTATTTCTCATATGTTTCATAAGGCGTGTTTGCACGGTAAGTTCTGACGAGGTGTCCATATTACTGGTGGGTTCGTCAAGGATGAGTACTTCAGGGTCACGTACCAAGGCACGAGCCAAACCAATGGCTTGACGTTGTCCGCCAGAAAGAGCTTTTCCTTGCTCACCCACTTGTGTTCCAAAGCCTTCTGGTTTGGTGCGGATAAAGTCTGTTACGCTTGAGATAGAAGAAGCGCGTAGCATTCTTTGGTCACTCACAAAGGGGTCACCAAGGACGATATTATCACGCACAGAACCGTAAAAGAGCACAGTGTCTTGTGGGGCAAAGCCTACGCGTGTACGTAAGTCTGTGCCTGCCATTTGGCGAATATCAATGCCGCCAAATTTTACAGCTCCTTCAGTAGGTTGGTATAAACCAATAAGCAAGCGGATAAGTGTTGATTTTCCTGATCCCATACGTCCGATAACACCGACTTTTTCGCCAGGGGCAATATGTACGGAAAGATCTTCCACCGCGGTACGGGCTGCGTTAGGATAAGCAAAGCTTACGCCTTCTAAAGTAAAGGCAGGGTCTAAAGGCCCAAAGTCTACAGTAGAGTTGGCATCTCTGTCTTCTGAGGGTAAAGACATAAGCGTATTGAGCGCATCCAAAGAAATGCGTGAGTTTTGGTAACGCGTAATAAGTCCCGCCATTTGCATAAGCGGCGCCATAGCGCGTCCTGCCAAAATATTACTACCAATAAGTCCGCCCATGGTAAGCTCACCAGCGGCGATAAGGTGCACGCCCCAAACCACCATAGCAACGGTGACAAATTGTGTGATAAATACGGAAAAGCCTACAGCTAAGGAACCGTATTTTTTCGTTTCTATGTTAGCCTTGGCAGATTCTTCTACTACGGTTTCCCACATATGTTGCATGCGAGTTTCGCCTTGGCAGCATTTGAGGGTTTCAAGACCGTTTACAATTTCTGTAAGAAGCGCATTTTTATGCATGTTTTGTGAGTAACTTTTTTCTGCGGCGCGTTTTGCTACCGATTGTAATAAGATACCTGCACCAAACATAATAGGCATGGCAACCAAGGGTAAAATGATCAGTGGGCCGCCGATAAAGCCTAAGAATATAATAAAGAGGAAGAGGAAGGGTAAGTCGATACAAGACAGCAAGGTTGAAGAGCTGAAAAATTCTCGTAAGGATTCAAACTCGCGCACGTTGTTTACAAGGGCGCCTGTGGATTCTGGCTTATGGTCCAACTGCATGGAAAGCACTTTATCCACCAGCATACTGGAAATAACAACATCGGCGTTACGTCCTGCGGTGTCTACAAAGTGGTTACGTAAGGTTCGCAGTAAAAAGTCAAATAGATAGGCAAGGCTCACACCAATGGCCAAAACCCAAAGGGTATCAATGGCATTGTTAGGCACAACTCTGTCATAGACGTTCATGACGAAGAGCGGACTGCCAAGAGCAATAAGGTTGATGATAACACTGGCAAAAGCTGCGTGGCGGTAGATGGGGCCATAGTGTTTAATGGCGTCCCAAAACCAACGCTTGCCTTGAGGACGACGGAAAGAGTCGATGCGCTTATCGCCGTGATTATCTACGGAGCCAAAAACAGCATAACCTGTATACTCGTCGGCAATACGGGTTCTATTGACTTGTTGTGGTTCATCGCCAAGTTCTGGCAAAACCACTGTGGCTAAGTGCTGTGACAAAGCTGTGAGAACGCAAGACCGACCGTTTTGTAAAATAAGTACACACGGAAGCGTTAAAGGTGAAATATCATCTAAGGTTGATCGCTGCATGATTTTAGCTTGCAAGCCAGAGCGTGCGGCTGCGCGAATGCATTCACCAGGAGTCACTTCGCCTATGCCAGCAAGACCAGCGTACAAGAATTGGGGCGAAACGCTTTTTCCGCGTAGACGGAGCAAAGTACTGAGGCTGCGCAGTAGAGGCGGTACATAGTCCACTTCGGCAGGCGCTACAGGCATAGCTTCGGGTTCAAAATTTTGTTGTGCGGCTTGCTGTGCAGCCTGTTGAGCTTGTTCTTGAGCTTCAGCGCCAAGAGCGTTTGCACCAGCAGCTTCTTTTTCTAAGGAAACTTGTTGTTTTTCTTGTTCCGCTGTAGGTGCAGTATCCGTTGCAGGTGCAGCTTCTGTTGTAGGTGCAATATCGCTTTTCTCAGTACTTGAAGCGGCAGCGGCGCCCACGGGCTTCATATTTTGTGAGCCTACAGGAGCTTGTGCAGGTGTTTGTGGCGCTTGAGGTCTTGGCGCAGGAGCGGCTTGACCAGGCGCTTGAGGTCTTGGCGCAGGAGCGGCTTGACTAGGCACTTGAGGTCTTGGCGCAGGGGCGGCTTGACCAGGTACTTGAGGTCTTGGTGCAGGAGCAGCTTGACCAGGCGCTTGAGGTCTTGGTGCAGGGGCAGGCTGACCAGGCACTTGTGACAGAGGTTTGGTTGTCGTTGGAGGTTGAGCAGGGGCCTGCGCTCTTTGCTGCGCTGTATTTTGCAAAGAAGTTGTGGGCGCTGACGTGCTTTTACCTTGTGTTGCCGAAGTGGGGGGTATTTTCTTTTCTGTCATGGAAGCTTCTTGTTGTTTTGCGCTCGCTATTCGAAAATGTTGAGCAGTATTAGGAAAGTTACTTGAGTGTACTGAAAGCTCTTCCTGTATGTCATCACATATTGCAAAAGTTCTTTTTGGTGTGTTTTTTTCAGGGTGATATTTTTTTCATCGTAAATAAAGAAACCTCTGTAGAGGGTTTTTTCTTAGTAGATGATAAAGTGCCATTGTGTTCTGTTTTGTCTTCGTTGAAAACAGAATGAGAAACTATTATTATGAAGACATACTAATAAGCTATGATTGCATATGTATTCACATACTTATTTAGGAACGAAAATATCTTTTGTCAACCTTAAAAAAAATATCCCACGAGCCTTTTTTATAAAGCTCATGGGATAGGCTGTATGTGTTTAACGAGCAATTAGAGCTTGTTAAAGTGATTCCTTACTCAGCTGGCTTTACTAAAACTTGGTCTGCTGAAATATTGAGTTCAGGCAAGAGCAACCCAGCTAAAGCGTATAAGCGGTAGGTGCTGATAAGTACGTTTGCGCGTGCAGTGACGATTTGAATTTCGGAGTTGTAAAGCTCGCTTTCAGCGTCAAGCAAGTCAAGCAAGGTACGTTGACCGATGATGTATTGCTCCATGTAGGCGTCGCGAGTTTGCAATTTGTAGCCAAGACCTTCTAAATGATAGGCTAGCTGTGCAATGGCTGTTTGGTAATCTGTCCAAGAGTTTTCGATATCAAGAACTAAATCATCCATGAAGCTATAAGCTGTTTGACGAGATTCACGCACGCGAGCAGCAGAAGCCTTAGAGGCAGCTACGTCAGCACCGCTGTTGTAGAGGTTCCAGCGAACAGTACCGAGAACGTCAAAGCTAGCATTCCACTCTTCACCGCCATATTGGTAACCGTTGTTGCTGTAGCTTGGACCGGCTTCAAGGTTTACGGTAGGATGGAAAGCAGAGTCGGTGAGTTCTTTTTCAGCTTGAGCTGTGGTCACGTCTTCTAAGTAAGCAATAACTTTAGGGTTGTTTACTTTTGCAAGGGCGAGAACTTCCTCAGGTGTTGTAAACATTTTCAAAGGTTGCTTAACAGAACCAAGAGCTGCAGGCACAGGAAGTTGTGTCAAACGGCGATAGGAAGCTTCACCTTGAATAAGGGAAGATCTGCTGTCTTCGTAGGTAGAGAGCGAGTCTACAAGACGGCCTTGTGTTTGAGTCACGCTGGCAAGTACGTCTGCACCAGTGGATTCACGGTCTTTGGTAAGAGCTAAAATTCTTTCATGAGTTTGGACGTTTTTATCAGCCAATTG
>CAYJFR010000155.1:4377-5630 GCA_964369335.1 uncultured Desulfovibrionaceae bacterium
TCTTTATTGCCGTCTTCTACGAGTTCGTATGGGCCTCCTGTGAGACCGCGAGCGTTTACTTGCGCACTGTGTGCGTCAGTTCCAAGTGCTGGAATGAGACACATAAGCAGTAAAGCTGTTGAACATGATTTGCGTAACATAAGGTATACCTTCCTTGTTAGTGATTGCTGTATGAGCTAGTATAATTTTTTTGATTTTATTTTTCAAGGGAAAAAGGGTTTTTTTTTAAAATATATTATTTTGTTTTTTCAATAGTTTAAATAAAAAAATATACAAGAAAAATACTAGACTTTCTTTAGAGGGTGATTTTTGTAATTGTTTAGAATTTTACACGAAAAAGTAAAATTTCCTAATTCGTACTAAATAAGTAAGAAACGCTCATTAGGGAAGGCTGTTCTATCTGAAAGCTCTATAAGGTGCAAGAAATTTTTTGGATTGTTCTTCAATAAAATTCTATTTGGAGGCGCTTTTAAAATAAAAAAGAGAAGGTGTCTCTATATAAGGTAGAATATTTTTCAGATGAAAAAATGAAAACTTGTTTTGTGATTTTCTTTTTTTCGTTTTCTGTGCTTGTATAGTTTTTGCGGCTGTGTTATAAGAAAAACGCCTTGAAAGATGAGTTTATTTTTCGCTTTTGTGGATTCCTTGGAATATTTTTGAGAAAGTGAAAAAAGTAACTTGACATGTTGTTAGATTTTTCACAAGATGTACTTACGCATGATTCAGTATTTTGCGAAAGGTTTTGATGTAATTTTCTGTATCATGCTCAACACAACACAATTTTCGGAGGTTTTTTACGATGAGTAGATTGGTTCCCCCACATGGCCCCTATGGTCTCGTTTGCTGCTTGCTTGAAGGTGAGGCTCTTGAAGCTGAAAAGAAAAAAGCTGCAGGCTTAAAGCAAATCGAAATTTCTTCGCGCGCCAAGGGCGACCTTATTATGATGGGTATTGGTGGTTTTTCTCCACTAAACGGCTTCATGAATAAGGCTGATTGGAAGAGTGTGTGTGAGAATATGACCATGGCTTGTGGTTGCTTCTGGCCTGTGCCAGTGACTTTGGACGTATCCAAAGAAGATGCAGCTGCTTTGAAAGTGGGTGATGAAGTGGCTCTTGTACGCAAGGGTGAAGTTATGGCTACCATGCAAGTGGAAGAGCTGTACGAAATGACTGAAGCCGACAAAAAATGGGAATGCGAGCTTATCTTTAAGGGTGAAGGCCCTGACTCCGAAAAGTTCTGGGATGTAGCTTTAG
>CAYJFR010000156.1:0-5628 GCA_964369335.1 uncultured Desulfovibrionaceae bacterium
GGACACACATGCTTACACTTACCACAACGCGTACAGTTTTGCACAAGGCTGAGCAAGTGCATAAGCTGATCTTTGTCGGGTAAGCCGCTGGAGTTTATGTCGTTGATAAGCCCGTTAAAAGAGAAGGTAAAGGGACGCACAGGAAGCTCTTTGCTAACCAGCTTGCCAGGGTTGAGAATATCGCGCGGATCTACTCTTTCTTTAAACTCTCGCAAGGCGTCGATTTTATCCTGCTGTAAGAAAGCAATCTTGGTGATACCGATGCCATGCTCACCAGAAACAGCGCCGCCCATTTCTTGCGCTGTGGTCATAACACGCGCGGCAACGGTTTCTGCCTCTTCAAGCATATGGTGATCACTGGAGTTGACGGGAATGTTTACGTGACAGTTACCGTCACCTGCGTGCATATGGCTGGCAACTACGATGCGGCTAGCGTACATATAATCCATAATTTGCAGGATTTTCTTTTCCAACAGCTCATATTTACTGGCTAAATCTTTAAGATAAAGCACAGCACGCATATACATTTCTTCATCGCTCACATCTGCGGCGGACACATCACCTTGCGCCACTTTGGAAATATACGAGAACTCGCGGTTAAACTCTTTGTCTTCCAAAGGAAAGCCCGGCAAACGTCCTACAGATTGCAAAGCATAGCGGAAAGCCGAAGCAGCGCATTCTAGATTAAGTTGCTCCAAGAAGACGGAAAAATCAGGGATGCGATCCATAGGGATAACCACGTCTTCGTTGATTTTAAAACCAGAAGTACGCTTGGATATGGCGGAAAGCTTATGTCTGTCTTCCCAGAAAAGCTCGGCTTCTTTGGCGTCTTTAGCCACAGTACAATCCACATTGTCTTGCTGTTCTACAACATTGACAATGGCTTGCATACATTTATCAAGCAAGGCTTCTTCATCGCCGTCAATCTGCACAATAATAACAGAAATGGGATCGCCTTCGTATTGTGTAGACTTCTTTTTATATTCAATGGCTTGAACATATTTGACGTTGAATTCTTCTAAGGCGGAAATGCTGGCATAATCGCCGTCTTGACGGATTTGGTCACGCAAAGCTACCAATTCGCCGATAACTACCGCCGCAGGATGCATGGAACGTCCGTAAAATTCTAATACGATAACTTTAGAATGCTTGGGCTTTTTATGCAAAATAAAACTGGCTTCAGTGATAATACCGTCAACGCCCTCTTTTTGCATACCAGGCAGACCGCCAAGAGCTTTGTTGGTCACGTCTTTGCCAAGACCAGGCAAACGCACTTCCTCACCGTGCAGCTTCACCACACTACGTACGCCGCCAGACATATCTTTAATTTCAAAAACAGCAGTCTCGGAAGGCAAAATTTTATGACGCGGATGGTCTTTACGCTCTACGGTGATAATTTCCCCTGTAGGAGTAACCATGCGCCACCAAAGCAAGTTGTCAAGAGTTGTTCCGTATTCAAAAGCGCAAGGGCCGCCGGCATTTTCGGCAACATTACCACCAATGGTCGACGCAAGCTTTGAGGCAGGGTCTACAGAGAAAAAGAGACCTTTGGCGTTGGCAGCTTTGATAGCCTCATGGGTAAGCAAGCCTGCCTCACAGGTAAGCGTGAGGTTTTCTGTGTCAATGCTCTTCACCGCGGTAAGACGAGTCAAGTTAACAATAACAGTACGCTTGCGCGCAGGCACAGCGCCGCCTGTCATGCCAGAGCCGCCACCGCGAGGGATGAGAGCAAACTTTTTGTCATTGGCAAGACGCACCAATTGTGCCACTTGCTCCGTGGTGCTGGGCTCTACCACACAAAGGGGCAGTTCCATGCGTAAGTCTGTGGCGTCAGTGGCATTTTCTACCAAGGCACCTGGACGGGAGATAATACATTCTTCCGGCAAAAATTCACGAAACGCTTCGATAAGCTCCGCACGGAACGCCATTTGCGCCTCATGGGCAGACCAGAACATGGTGATGCCCTCGCCTATACTGGTGGCGTAATGGTGAGCAAGTGCTAAGGAATTGCTTTCAAAAGTTTTCTGTACGCTTTGACGCACGGTTTCTGCGTCAATGAAAGGGTTATATGCCACAAGAAAAAGTTCTTCGGCAATGGCAATGGCGAGGTGACGGACAGATTCCGGCCACTCTTCAAAATCGTTGCGATTGATGCGTAAAATGCGGTTTACCACATATACTGGGGAAATGGAAATATGCGGGCCTTTGTGAGCCATAGTACGAGCCTCTTATTAAAGTATCTTACCAATGTGAAAAGGGATTTTGGACTAACTGGACATTTTTGTAACGCATCTCGTGAGAGATTTCGTCACCAATCCACGCAGGCTTCACAAAACTTTGTGTTTCTTGGGCGAGTTCAATTTCCGCCGTCACAAGACCGGCATTGTCACCTAAAAAAGAGTCCACATGCCATATGTTGCCTTCGTGGGGAATATGATAGCGAATTTTTTCAATGAGGGTGGGGTGGGCTACTGTTTGAAGCATACTGTGAGCTTCTGCTGTGGGGATGGCGTATTCGTATTCTGAAGCGCTTAACGTAGTTAAAGAGCTTTTTATGGTGATAAAAGCCTCTTCTTTGTGCGGCTTTTGGCACACACGCACGCGCACAACACGGGTGGGGTCGGTGCTTAAATATCCTTGAATATACTTAACCCCTTGTATACCAAGCTCCTGCCAAGGAGCACCGTATACAAGGAATTTACGTTCTATTTCCACAGTCATTGTTTACTCAAATATGCTGTTTTTAGCTTGTTTAAAGAACAGGATGCGAGATAATTCCCACATCCTGTTTTGTTTCATTAATCCCACTCGCGCTTGTCTTCGATGGGGCGAATTTGTGGTGGCAAAGAGCCAGGCGTCAAAATAACCAAGGATGGACGCAATTTGATTTTTTCGCGGAAGGCGTGCAAAAGCTCATCTTCACGTCTGAAATCGCTTGTTTCCACATACAGCACCATTTCATCAATGCCGCCGGGGTTGGTCACTTCAATTTGCCAACGTTTGACTTCTTCAAAGTTGCTCATAACCTGCTCAACCTGATGCGGATACACAAACATACCCTTAATACGAGCTGTGGTGTCCACACGACCCACCGTAGCGCCAAGGCGCGGACTTGTACGACCACAAGCACAAGGAGAGCGGTCAATATAAGACAAGTCGCCCGTGGCAAGGCGGATAAGCGGATAGGTTTTGTTAAAAGCGGTGACCACGATTTCACCCACTTCGCCGTCTTTCAAAGGAATACCTGTGTCTGGATGGCAGATTTCCACATAACATCGATTGGCAATGTGTAAGCCTGTTTTGTGGAAGCACTCATAACCAATACAGCCCACGTCAGCAGTGCCATAGCCTTGGCGAAGTAAAATATCGTACTTCTTTTCCAGCTGATTACGCATTTTTTCTGAAAGGCGCTCACCAGTTACAAAGCCCACTTCTAAGAAAAGGTCTTTACGCAAGTTAAGTCCTTTTTCCTCGGCGCGTTGTGCCAAGTGCATAAGGTAGCTTGGTGTGCCCACATAACCAGAGACGCGCAATTTTTGCATAATATCCAATTGCGTGATGGCTTCTGAAGGCCCAGCAGGAATAACAGCACAGCCAAGATTACGTAAAGGCTCTTCAAACATAAGCCCTGCAGGGGACAAGTGATAGTTAAAAGTCACCTGTACGGCGTCGCCAGGACGGTAACCTGCGGCATAAAAGGCTTCGGTATAGCCCCAGTAATCATCCCCTCTATCTTCTGGATCGAAAATAGGCCCAGGAGAAAGGAAGATGCGCTTTAAATCGCCGATATCCTTGGTGAGCAATCCGCCAAGGCGAGGCCCCATGGATTGCAAGAAGATAAGCTCTTTCTTTTTGAGGATGGGTATATGTTTGATGTCGGTCAGCGTTTTGAACTTTTCCACATTAAATTGGGCGCGGTCAAAACGTTTTTTTACATCTTCAGAGTAGCGGTAAGCGTAAGAAAGGAGGTCTTTTAACTGTATTAAGTAAAATTGCTTGCGTTCACTTTCGTCAAGCACTTCCTTGCGGTTGTAAATACCTTCGGTACGGTCTTTGCGGGTCATTAGGATACTCCCAAAAGAGATTGACATAACTAAATGTGAATGAACACCTTGCTTGAAAATACACAGTCTTGCAACATTTTTTTTTAAATTATGCAAAATGAAGAGGTTACATGTTGTGTGAGTAAACAGGTTCAAGGAAAATTATGACACACTTGTCTCACATATATATATATGGTAAAAAAAAAGGCAAGTCTATCTTAATGAAAAAAAGAAGGAAATATGCACTCTGTACTTATACCAACCACAGACCCTACACTCAATCTTGCCTTGGAAGAATTACTTTTTACGCGCATGTCCACAGACAGCCCAGGCTACTTTCTCCTTTGGCACAACGCGCCCTCTATTATAGTGGGGCGACACCAAAACACCGCGGCAGAAATCAACAAAGAGCTGGTAGAAAAATATAACTTACCCGTGGTACGACGTATGACAGGCGGCGGCGCCGTGTACCATGACCTTGGCAATGTGAATTTTTCCTTTTTGCGGCCTTTGCGCCAAGGAGAAAGCGGACACATAGATTTTACTATTTTCTTACAGCCCATAGTGGAAACGCTCCAAGCTTTGGGCGTAGACGCTTCCTTTACCTCACGCAATGATATAACATGCGGTGAACGTAAGCTTTCTGGTTCTGCGCAATTACGCCGCGCTGGTAAAGTCTTGCATCACGGAACATTGTTGGTAGATTTGGATTTAGACATGCTCGGCGCGGTGCTTATGGGCGCGCCAGATAAATACTTGTCCAAGGGCATTGCCTCCATACGCTCACGCGTGGCAAATCTTCGAGAGTTTTTGCCCGCATCTGTAACCATGGAAAGCATAAAGGATGCCTTGGTACAACGCTGTGCGCCAGAAATCATAGAATTAGACGCCGCTCTTATGGACGAAGCCCAGCTTTTGGCAGAAGAAAAATACCGCACTCGTCAATGGAATTATGTACTTTCACCGCCTTTTACCGCTATGAAGCGTGAAAGATTTCCTTGGGGTTTGGTGGAATGTCATGTGGAGGTGCAAAAAGGGAGTATTCGGCGCTGTAAATTTTTTGGAGATTTTTTTGCCGCAACGCCCATAGAAAGCTTAGAAAGCCTTTTGCAAGGTATTGCCTACCAAGAATCAGCCCTTCATGAGGCATTGGCGCATATTCCTTTGGAAAAATATTTTTCTGGTTGTGACAGACAGCAAATGTACGCATTTCTTTGTAAAATACCATAATGGGCGTTTTATTTTATAAAGTAAAAAAAATTATACAAAATACGCTATAAAAAGCTACTTGAGCACTAGGAATAGCCTATATTTACCTATCTTCAAGGGGAAAATGAGAAACTTTCTAAAAAACGCCCTTAGAAACACAGTTTTAATATATTAAAATCATTAACTAAAAAAGCAAAAAGAAAAAAAACCCCAGAAAAGTAAAAAAAATTGCACTTATCACTTGCCAAAGAGAATTGATTGCGATAGAAAAGAAGCGAGAGGAAATTTTTACTCAAACACTTTTTAGCGCATATGTGCATAAGGAAGGAAATACTATGAAAAAGCTCGCAACTCTTATCTTGACCGCAGGTCTTGT
>CAYJFR010000157.1:0-5608 GCA_964369335.1 uncultured Desulfovibrionaceae bacterium
AGAATGCACAGTGGCAAAAAACTCTTATTCATATGTAACTCTTTTGAGGAATATAGGGTTATTGTGTACTTTTTTCTGTTTTTTTATGTGAATAGTACTGTTTACTGTGTGGCATTTTTTATGAAAAATGTCAAAGAAAGCTCGCATATGTAGAGAGAACTCTTTGGATAAAACTGTATACAAAGGAAGCGTGAAGCTATACAAAAAGGGTATAGCGCATGTCTTATGTGTATTTCAGACTCTACGGAGGAAAATATATGTCTATTATACAAAAATTTAAGAATGATTATAATCAAAGCTGTCATCTTACCGTCTTGCAAGCCTTGGCACAAACCTGCACAGAGCAGTTCTCCGGATATGGTTTAGACAGTATTTCTTTGCGTACAGCGCAGCTTTTGCGTGATCTTTGTCAATGTCCTAGGGCTGATGTACATTTTTTGGCAGGGGGTACATTAACTAATCTTTTGTGTATTTCGGCTTTTTTGCGTCCGCATCAGGCTGTTATTGCTGTAGAAAGTGGGCATATTAATGTGCACGAAACAGGCGCCGTTGAGGCTACAGGGCATAAAATCCTCACTGTTCCCAGTGTTGACGGTAAGCTAACGCCGCAATCCATAGAACGCATTTGTATTGAGCATGATAATGAACATATGGTGCAAGCTAAGTTGGTGTATATTTCGCAATCCACCGAGCTTGGAACCGTATATACAAAAAAAGAACTCACTGCCATTGCGCGTACCTGTAAAAAAAGAGGCTTGTATTTGTTTGTGGACGGGGCGCGTTTGGGCGTGGCTTTGGCAAAAACAGAACAAGAGGCGCATCCGTTGACCTTGGCAGATTTAGCTCAGTTGTGCGACGCTTTTTATATAGGCGGCACCAAGAACGGCGCGCTTTTTGGTGAGGCGCTTGTTTTAGTGAATAAAGTTGTACAGAAAGATTTTCGCTATCTTTGTAAGCAGCGCGGCGCTATGCTTGCCAAAGGTTGGCTTGTGGCGGTACAATTTGAAGCTCTTTTGACGCAAGGTCTTTATTTTACCTTGGCACGTCATGCTAATGAGGTGGCGCGCTATTTAGACGAGGGCTTACGTAAGATGAATGTTCCCTTATTCACTCCCACACAAAGTAATCAAATTTTCCCCATTGTGTCCCAACCTGTGTTACAGGCACTGGAGCAAAGCCATGCTTTTGAACTGTGGGCACGACAAGAAGATATGCGCGTTATCCGCTTTGTGACCTCATGGGGCACAAGCAAAGAAGATGCGGGCGTGTTGTTGAAAGCTTTGGCAAATTGTTAGAGTGATATATTTTTTGCAATATATGACATTATCTATGAGCTTATGATTTTTCATACGCAATATATTTTTAAAATATTAATCTAAAATACGTATACGCCCTTGAGGCTTGGCATACGCTTCACCCACCACACCGCCAAGGTCTTTGACTATGTATTGAATGAGAATCTCATTGTCCACCATATACTTATCTTTAAGCAGGGTAGCACCTCTGAACATGGACATACCGTCACCAAAACTTTGTACTGTATAGGTGCTGGACGCAAGACTATACATTTTGTTCAGCTCCAAAGGCGCGCCGTTTACAAGCACATCTTTAACACGGTACGGGCCAGTCACAGCCATAAAGTTTCCTTTGTCGTCGGTCTTTACCGAAGAAGGAACTTGACTATCAATAGTATAAGTCAGACCAGAAACATGCAAAAATCCGCCGCTGGCACTAGGATAGGCACGCGCGCCCATTTCCAAGGCGTCTAAAATAGTCTGCCCTGTGACGCTTATGGAAACGCCGTCATTGCCAAAGGGTAGCACGCTGATGATTTCATTATTGGTAATGTCACCTTGGTCAATGGTATTGCGAATACCGCCACCATTCACCAGAGCTATGTCTGTGCCAAGGGCGGCGCGATAGGCATCGGCCACTAAATTACCTAGATTGGTTTCACCCATACGAATAATACTTTGCCCTTGGGCGTCGGTGGTGGTGAGCTCTACCTGTGTTGTTGCCACATTTTCTTCTAGGATGCGGGCAAGGTCGGTGTTGATTTTTCCTATAAGCTCTTTGGTGGCGGCGTCCTTTTGTGGAAGAGTAGCCAAAAGCTCCGCAGTAATTTCCTTACTTTGTGTATCAAGAATAAGGCGCCCAAGGTTTTGTAAACGTGTGCCTGTTTGGGTGAGTAGAATTTCTTTACCGTCTTTATTGGCAACCTTGCGTATGAAGGTAGAGTGTGAATGTCCGTCAATGACAACGTCAATACCTGTGGTGTTTTGCACAAGCTCAACACTTGTCCACGGGGAAGATTCTTGGTCTATACCAAGGTGAGCGATGGCAATGACTATGTCTGCACCGCGCGCTCTGGCGGCATTCACAGTACTTTGCGTGCTTTTGTATAGGTCTTGCCCATTATTGCCTTCTGCAAAAGAATAGAGGTAGTTGCCTTGCGCGTCTTGAAAATATGCGGGCGTGGACTTAGAAAAAGTCTCCGGCGTGGTAATACCCACAAAGGCTATTTTCTTGCCTTGAATTTCTTCTATGGCAAAAGGCGTAAATACAGGGCTGTTGTCTTTAGTGTACGTGATATTACAAGAAACAACCTTGGTTTTGAGCATGTCTATAAGCTCAAAAAGACGAGGAATACCGTAGTCAAACTCGTGGTTGCCTAGGGTCATATAGTCATAACCTACGGCATTTAACAATTCGATAATGGCGCCGCCCTTAGTCAATATACCCACAGGCCCGCCTTGAATGGCGTCGCCTGCGTCCACAAGAAGCACGTCTTCTGCACCGTATTCTTGCTCCATCTGCTTTTTATAGGCAGCCACACCAGCATAAGAGACGCCGGCATTGATGGAAGTGTGTACGTCATTGGTGTGCAGAATAACCACCTTTGTATCTTTTGTGTCTGCCAAGGCAGAAATAAGCGTTATTTGGAGCAGAAAAACAAGGCAGAAAATACTTTTTTGTAGGGGCTTATGCCAAAATTTCATGTGTATTCCTTTGTTGCACTGTTATGAATTTATTTAAAGGTTTTTAAAGCTGTTTCACAAAATTCTTTGTATTGCTGATGGGCGCTTTTCCCGTGGGTAATGCGCAAAATATTGGCGTGTTTTTCCCCAAAGATACATTTAATATGAATGAGGTTATTGCCTTTAAGACCAGTAATCTCAAAGGTTTTGAGTTCTGGATGTACCACTTCCTTGGTGATAGTGTCGAGTTCATCAGCCATTTCTTTAAAGGCGGTAGTAAAGTTTTTTTCAAGCACTACAAAGATTCTTGTACCATAGGCAAGCAGTGTGAAGCCTTTACCGTCCTTGACGGTGACACCGTCGGAATTTTCTGCTTCTACAACGCTATAATCACCAGCAGGAAGAGAAAAACTGAAGTCATAGCGTACATTCATGTAGCTGGGAGGTGTGGCGGAAAGGGTTATTTCTTTGCTGAAAGATGGGGAGGCAATGCCAGTACAGGAAAGGAACAAGATAGCGAGAAAACAGAATGCTCTATACATAGGTATCTCCTTGTTTAAACGACATATTTCATTTACTACCTAGCCATAAAATTTGCCTGCGTCAAGGAGTATATGAGCAAAATTAAGTCATTGCAGAAAGGACTTTTCTATTGTATCTTTTTTGAGCTAGAATACTGTAACATAAGGAAAGTTATATGCTGAGTACAAAATTTCGGCGTAAGATAATGAAGAAATTTGATTTTTTTCATTACGCATTGGCGCGAAAAATGTTTCGCAGACCGCTTATGAGTACAGCGCTTTTTGTGGTGGAATTTTGTCTTATTTCTTATGGTTATGTGGTCTTGCATAATCTTCTCAGCCCTGCGGACGTTGCCATAACATATTCTAAATCCATGTATTTTACGGTTATATCTGCCACCACTGTGGGCTATGGCGATCATTTCCCCATACATACCATTACGCAATGGTACGTCATTTTGCTTATGATTATGTATTTACCTTTCCGCTTCTTTTATACTGTGGGGGTAGCGGGATTTTTATTCAGAGTCTATCAAAATCTTAAGCACTTAGGAAGGTGGTTTCCCATGCTATATGATCATATTATTGTGTACTGTAATGCTCATACCATTGAAAGAAATAATTTTTTGTGGTTTGAACGCTTTGTAGCAGAAAAGGGGCGTTCTTTAAAGTATAAGGGCAAGGAAATTTTGTTGGTCAATGGCAATCAAAATGCCAATGAGAAGCTTGTGGGTTATTTTGCCGAGCGAGGCGAAAAGTTTAAGCATGTGCATTTTGTCAATGCTAATCTCAATGAAGAAGGCTTTTTTGACAAAATTCATATCAATACAGCAGAGCGTGTGTATGTTTTGGCTGATGAGCAAGATATAAGCAGTGATTCTGATGTTTTTGATATGGTGTATCGCATTGATAAAGAAACGGATTATTGTAAAGGTGTGACGGCAGAGCTTGTTAATGATAGTAATAGAGAGCGTATAGCCAAATTGGGTGCCAATGTGATTTTACGCCCTAACAGGTCTATGCCGGAAATGCTGATAACATGCACCATTGCCCCCGGTTCTGCACAAATGATTGAAGAAATTTCCGCACGCGGTGGAGATAGCATTGAACGCTTTGCTATTTCTTGTGACGCCTTTGTGTGGGGAGAACTTTTATATCATTTGAGTATGAAAGGTATAGGAACGGCTACAGCTGTGGTTTATGATAGGGATGGAACAGGACTGTATGAAGAAATAGACTCAAATCCCGATGGCGCGAGCGTTGTTAAAGGCGCCAAGGGCATTTTATTGCTTGTGCACGAAATGCGGAGCAAGAGCTATGAGGAAGTGCAAAGTTCCATTGACGCTGTGGTGGCTGATTTAAAAAAGCAAAACCGTTGCAATGTGGAGAAATAATGCTGATATCTAAGAAAATGTTAGTAATGGCCTTTTGCGCCTTGTTACTCCTGCCCATGAATTTTGCTCATGCTAGCGCGTGGGACGATTTTGTGGACGCCGCGGGAAATCTGATAGATGAGGGTGTTGACGCTGCTGGAAACTTGGTAGATGAGGGCGTTGACGCTGCGGGTAAGGGTATAGAGGCGGCGAAACGCGGAATAAATACCGCTGTTGAAGAAAGTGTAGACGCTGCAGAGCGTGGTGTGGACGCAGTCAAAGGCACTGTGCCTTTTTCTGATGTGGAAGAAGAAAAAGATACTGCTGAGACACGCGAGCAGTAAAAAATATACCATGAAAGATGGTATGGAAAAGAGATTGGAAATGCAAAAAATAGTATTAGGCGCTGCTTTTGTTTTGTGTCTTATGTGTAGTGCTTGGTTGACACCTTTATCAAGCGCAGAGGCTGCTGTGGGTGGATTGTTAGAAGAAAGTGGGCGTCGATTGTTAGAAGATGGCAGACGAGAGCTGGATCGACTCAATCCCTTTCCTGTGCGAGGTCGCGGTGACCGTGACGACGATGACGATGATGACGACCGCTATGATCGTGACGATGATGATCGCTATGACCGCGATGATGATGACGATGACGATGATGATGACGATCGTTATGACCGCGATGATGATGACGATGATGACCGCCATGACCGTGATGATGACCGTGACGATGATGATG
>CAYJFR010000158.1:0-5526 GCA_964369335.1 uncultured Desulfovibrionaceae bacterium
AGCGGTCAAAACTTCTTTCTGCGGAAAACGAAGATGCTGAAGAGCATAAAGACGATTAAGTAAAACTTGCCCCCTTGTGCTTTGTGCAGGGGGGCAAATTTTCTTGAGGATTCCATAAGTTTTATAAACGCTTAACAAGAGTATTCGAGGAGCATCTCCATGTCACAAACACTTACATATAAAATTTTAGCCTCGCATTTGAAATACGGAAATATGGTCGCCGGTGAAGAAGTGGGCATTCATATTGACCAAACCCTTACCCAAGACGCCACAGGCACTATGGCATGGTTGCAATTTGCCGCTCTTGATGTGCCGCGCGTGCGTACAGATCTTTCTGTAAGTTATGTAGACCATAATACCTTACAAACCAACTTCCGCAACGCTGACGACCACCGTTTTTTACGCACTTCAGCTTCTAAATTTGGCGCGCTCTTTTCCCCTGCCGGCACAGGGGTATGCCATCAATTGCATTTAGAAAACTTTGCCAAACCCGGCACAACCCTTATTGGTGCAGACAGCCACACCCCCACAGCGGGCGGCATTGGCGCTCTTGCTTTTGGTGCAGGCGGGCTTTCTGTGGCTCTTGCTATGGCAGGCCGTCCTTATGCTATCCCCATGCCCAAAGTACGCCGTGTATGGCTTGAAGGTCAGCTCACTGGTTGGGCTTCTGCCAAGGATGTTATTCTCTATGTCTTGCAAAAGCTCAGCGTTAAAGGCGGCGTAGGCTATGTTATTGAATATGCTGGACCTGGCGTTGCAAGTCTCACCGTACCAGAACGCGCCACCATTACCAATATGGGCGCAGAGCTTGGCGCTACAACCTCTGTTTTCCCCAGTGATGAAGAAACAAAGTCCTTCCTTACAGCTCAAGGGCGTGCAGAAGATTGGAAAGAACTCAGTGCCGATGAGGGCGCGCAGTACGACGACGAATTGCGTATCGACCTTGGCACCATAGAACCCCTCGCCGCCGCGCCGCATATGCCCGATAAAGTGGTGCGTGTGGCTGACCTTGCGGGACTTGAAGTTTCACAAGTTGCCATCGGTTCTTGTACCAACTCTTCTTACACAGATTTACAACAAGTGGCTTCCATCTTGCGCGGTAAAGCTGTTCACCCAGCTACCTCTACCTTGATGGCTCCTGGTTCTAAACAAGTGCTTTCCATGCTTGCCACGGAAAACGCCTTGGAAGAATTGCTTATGGCTGGTGTGCGCTTGCTGGAATGTTCCTGTGGCCCTTGTATTGGTATGGGTGGCGCTCCTGCTTCCAATACGGTGACGGCACGCACCTTTAACCGCAACTTTGAAGGGCGTTCTGGCACTAAAGACGCGCAAAGCTATTTAGTCAGCCCCATCACCGCGGCGCAAGTAGCCTTGAACGGCGCTTTCACAGACCCAAGCACTTGGGGAACAGCTCCTCAAAAGCCCACCTTACCCAAGAATATACCCAGCATTAAACAACTTTTTGTACAGCCAGCCCCCGCAGATACGCCCGTAGAAGTGCTGTATGGCCCCAATATTGTGCCTTTAGAAAAATTCGCTCCCTTACCTGACCAGTGCCAAGGCAAGGTGGTTATTGTTTTGGAAGACAATATTACCACTGACCATATCATGCCAGCGGGTACGGATATTTTGCAACTGCGTTCTAATATCCCCGCCATCTCTGAGCACACGCTCACACGCTGTGACCCTGAATTCCCGCAAAGAGCGCGTAATACACCCAATGGCGTTATTATTGCCAGAGAAAACTATGGTCAAGGCTCTAGCCGCGAACATGCCGCCATTGCTCCGCGCCATTTAGGTATTCGTTGTATTTTAGCCTGTTCTTTCGCGCGTATTCACCGCACTAACCTTGTAAACTTTGGTATTATTCCTCTCTTATTTGCCAATGCCGCCGATTATGAAGGCATTACGCAAGATATGCCTGTGAGCATTGACACCACAACCTTAAAAGCTGGTCAAGAAAGCACTATTACCATTGGTGATAAGGTTATCCCTGTTGTGAATGACTTGAGCGAACAAGAGCTTGTTATCTTGCGCGCTGGTGGTTTATTAAACAGCATTAAGTAAATAATCGTATAGCTTAGCAAAGAAAAAGCCCTTACACTTTATGTGCAAGGGCTTTATTTTTGTAAAAAAGCTAGAGTCTTATCTTTGCATAATGTCTAAGGCTTCTTCTAAAACTTTTTGACCGCCAAGTCTGTCGATGAACTTCACCCATACGCGGCGAGCTCTTGTCTTCCAAACATTTTCGTCTTCAAGCTTTAAAAGTACCATACCTTGATTGAGGCATTGTTGACGAGCTTCTTCTTCATCCACTTGTACCCATTTCCACTCGTGTTCTTGCGCGGCTAAAGCAGCTTCCTTAACAAGAGCCTGTGTGGCAGGGTCAAGCCTGCTATACCATTTTTCGCTCACCAAAAGAGGAGCTACCATCAACATATACTTAAATTCTGTGATGTATTTTTGTACTTCCCAAAACTTTTGGTCACGGATAACGCTGAAGGGATTATCTTGTCCGTCAATAAGATGTTGTTGCAAGCCTTGGAAGGTTTCTGTCCAAGCTAAGGGGTGAGGCTCAATGCCCCAAGAGCGGAAAGATTCTAATTGCACTTCCACAGGAGGAACGCGCATTTTAAGACCTTGTAAGTCTACCATGGCTGTAATGGGCTTTACGGAGTTGGTTAAAGCGCGATAGCCACCGATAAACCAAGCCAAGGGGCGCGCATCACTTTCTTTAGCAATAATTTCCGCTTGTTGTTCCATAAAGGCTGTATTGCTAAAAAGCTTGTGTGCAGATTCTACAGTGGGGAAGAAATACGGCAATACAAATAAATACGAACGAGGTGAGAAAGGTGTTAGGTTGTCACCAGAAACAACGGTTGCGTGCAATTCTTGCGAACGTAATTGCTTAACGTTGGACTGTTCATCACCTGTGGAGCCAGCATAAAATGTAGTTACCTTGATTTTGCCGCCAGACTTGTCTTCAAGATATTCTTTAAATCTTTCTATACCAGCCACATGCAAACTGCCTTGTGGGTTTGCTGTGGCTACACGAATATTCATTTCCTTGTATTCCGCAGCTTGAGCCGCGCCGGAAACTGTGAGTAATAGCCCACATAATGCCAATGAGAAAATACGCTTCATGCTAAATGCTCCTAAAAAATTTTAAACATCAAACTCACTTATGTCTGAGATATATATCTACAAGACATTACCCTCTCAACCCAAAAAAACTGTAGGACTCCCTTGTGAGCATTATACAAACTTTACGCTTTTTCCCCATAAAAACTAAAAGTATCTTTAGCATATAAGGATAATATCCCACTGAAAAGTGTTGTCCGTAATACAAAGTAAACATTCAAGGAAGGCTTGTAAAGCTCCTTTAAAAAAAAGCCCTCAGTACTTTTGGTAAAAAAACTCTTTACAGCGCGTAATTTTGCCATACTCACAAAATATTTTGAACACATTGTTCTATTTTTTGTCCTTTTATAAAAAGTAAGGGTCTACCCAGACACGCTGACTAGACCCTAAAAGCACATTACAAGACGAGAGCTTACTTCACTTCCATCACAGTAACTTTGCCTGTTTCTGCGTGCAACACGTGCACGGCACAGCCAAGTCATGGATCGAAGGCGCGAATAAGACGCCCGACGTTGACAGGATTTTCAATATCAGGCACTGCTACGCCAATAAGGGCTTCTTCTACTGTGCCGCGTTGACCTTTGTCATCGCGAGGGCAGCAGTTCCACAAAGTAGCAGACACGATTTGATAGTTATCAATTACTTGGTCTTTGACGCTCAAGTAGTGAACAAGAGAACCGCGTGGAGCTTCTGCACAGGCATAACCTTCAGCAGTCATGGGGATTTCCCACTCTGTCCAAGTTTCTTGGTCTGGCTTCACTTCTTTAAGCCACTTGCTTACTTGTTCGGCAATAAGCAAAGTTTCTTCTGCGCGTGCCACGTGGCGACCCATGATGGAGAACACATTTTCTTTACCAAGGTCACGGAAGTTTTTCACATCCAAACCAAAGTGTTCTTTCAACATTTTCTTACCTACTGCAGAGAAAGGCGGATTGGTAACCCACATACGAGCAGCAGGACCAACTTCCATGGCATGACCGTCATAACGAGGAGCTTTAACAAAGCTGTAAGCGTCCTTTTTGTCAGGAGCCACAACAGTTTCAGCTTCCATGAAGTTTTTGCCTGTAGTTTTATCATCAAACCAAGAGTATTTCACTTGTTCGGTGATTTTCTTAGGATCGAAAGGCATATCCTTACCGTCAATGTACACTCCCGGCTTTAAAAGGAAGCTCTTGGCGGCGCCGTCCAATTGGAATACGCCAAAGCAAGAACAGTTCATATGTCCTTGGCCTTGTTTAAAGAGATCTTTATATGCAGCGCCCACAGTGTAGGTTACAGGAAGATATTTTTCTTTTACGAACTTGATAACGGTGTCAAATCTGGTGGCGTAATCCAAGATGGTTTCCTTGGTAGGAATCTCTGTGGCGCCGCCAGGAGCAATACCGTGTACGTGTGGCATTCTACCACCGAAAAGAGCTACCATTTGGTGAGCAATACGACGAACTTCAAGAGCTTCTACGTATTGGTCAACACCCACTTTATTTACTGCTTCTGGTAAACGAAGGTCGGGTTTTGCCATGCGGGGAATAAAGGGCGCAGTGTTTGGCCCAGCCACATAGTCAAGAGCTGCCAAATGATAAAAATGCAAAATATGCGATTGCAAGTAGTTAGCGCCTAAAATAAGGTTACGGGTAATGCGAGCATTGTCCGTAATTTTGATTTTAAAAGCGTCTTCTTGCGCACCAGCAGAAACCATGGCGTGTGACGTTGGGCACACACCACAAATACGCTGTACAATTTGTGTGGAATCGCGAGGATCACGTCCTTTAAGGATATTTTCAAAACCACGGTACATACCACCGAAAAGTTTTGCATCCACCACTTTTCCATTTTCAACAACCACCTCGGCTTTGAGGTGGCCTTCGATACGGGTGACCGGATCGATGGCTATGGTTGTTTTAGCCATAAATGCCTCCTTAATGCTGTATGTAGAGTCTACGTACAGTCAACCTAGTTAGAGTAGAAGGGAGAAGAATCGTCTGGGAATCCAGGATCCGTGCAGCTAATGCAAGTAGCGTTGGCTACGCACCAGTTCACTCCGTTCCACTTACGCTCAAAGGAGTCACAGTATGCCTGTGGGCCTTTGCAACCAAGATCATAACGACAGCCGGACTTATCAGTGATAACAGCACTCATGACGCCTTCGTCAAACTTAGACAAGAATGGACAGTTTTCGTGCACATTTTTACCAAAGAATGGCAAGGGACGACCATTGTCATCAAGAGCTTTAACCACTTCACCAAGCCCCTTAGCAAGACCGTGTTTTTTCACAAGGTCAAGAGCAAGAGCTACCGTGCCTACAATCCAGTCAGGTTGTGGAGGACAGCCAGAAATGTTTACTACAGGAGTTGCGATGTTGTTCTTTTTCAAGAATGCGCTCACGCC
>CAYJFR010000159.1:0-3055 GCA_964369335.1 uncultured Desulfovibrionaceae bacterium
ATAAAGTCTTTCACTTCCACTGTGCCGAATTGGCATATTTTCCCCAAATCGTTGCGCCCTAAATCTACCAGCATGGTGTGCTCTGCTACCTCCTTAGTATCGGCAAGCAATTCTGCCTCCAGCACGCTGTCTTCCATGGTATTTTTTCCACGTTTGCGTGTGCCTGCCAAGGGAAAAGTATACACTGTATCATCTTGCAATTTTACCAAGGTTTCTGGCGAAGCTCCCACAATTTCATTGCTTTCACTACTGAGATAAAACATATAGGGTGAAGCATTGGTCATGCGCAATTTTCTGTAGGCATTGAGCAAGCTGCCCTCAAAATCTGCTTCTAAACGATTGGAAAGCACCACCTGAAAAATATCCCCTTCATAAATATGTTCCTTGGCCTTTTCCACCATGGACATATAGCTTTCTTTGTCAAAAAGAGCGGTAAATTCAGAAGTGAGCTTCCCTGTAAAACTTGTCTGGCAAGGAGCATTGACCAAGAGTTTTTTGAGGGCGTGTATTTCTTGTAAAGCAAGAGCATAATTTTTCTTCACATCCCCTTGCTCTATATTGTGTACAAGATACAATTTTTGTTTATAATTATCAAAAATAATAAGCTTTTTAAAAAGCATCAGGTCTAAGTCATTAAAGTTTTCTACAGCATCGTCCATATCTAGCTGCAATGTGGGCTCGCTGTATTTTATAAAATCATAGGCAAAATACCCCACAAGGCCCCCTGTAAAAGAGGGAAAGTTTTCATAGCGCGGACTGACATACTTTTGCAGCAGCTTTTTTAAATATTCTTTAGGATGAATGTTTGCTGTTTTTTCTCCAAGAGCGTCTTTTGTGGTCACAATGCCTTGCAAGCAGGTTATTTCTAAACTTGGTTCATAACCCAAAAAAGAATATCGCCCAAAAGCGTGAGTGGTATCCACACTTTCAAATAAAAAGCATTGGCTAAAATGCGATTTCAACACTTTCAAAACATTGATAGGCGTGGTGAAATCTGACGGCATTTCATAAATAATTGGTATAAGACTATACTCTTGTGCCAGTTTTTCAGCCTCTTCCAAACTCGGTGCAAACATGAAAACTCTCCTTATAAAATAAAAAAATCCCCCTCTGTTCACTTTTCTAAACAGAGGGGGAATTATATCGTGATTAACGTATTTTTCCCAAAATCTGCACAAGACTACGTGAACTCCTCTACTTCTGTAGTGAGCCACCAAAGCCATGAAAAAATATGTGAGAAAATTGTGTTCATAGTGATGTTGTCCTTGAAAGAAAAATACAGAATACTGTATACAAAATCAAGCTTTTTTTACCAATAATGACAAAATAAATATTCTGAGAAAATTTGACACGGATATTTTACCCTATATCGTACTATAATAATTTAATTCTACACCCCTTTACACACCATTCAACTACGTCATATTTTGAATTTTCTCATCTGCGGATAAGACTGTCTTCTCGTAAGCTTTACTTACAGCACTTAAATAATTATAAGTGAGCTTATGACACCAATTTTCCCCCCTCTTCCGCTGCAACGCGGGCATGAAGTAAGAGTCATTGCCCCTTCGCGCAGTCTCAGTTTAATAGATGAGCATGTAAGAGCTTTAGCTGTGCAAAGGCTCACTGAGCTTGGTCTCAAGGTGACTTTCAGCCGCTATGCTGAAGAAAGCAGTCTTTATTACAATAATGGCAGTATTGCGCATAGGGTTCATGACCTTCATGAAGCATTTAAAGACCCGCAAGTTAAGGCTATACTAACCACTTTGGGCGGCTATAATGCCAATCAGCTCTTAACACATCTAGATTATGCACTTATAAAAGCAAACCCTAAAATTTTCTGTGGATTTTCAGATATAACAGCTCTATCCAACGCCATATACGCCAAGACAGGGCTTGTTACGTACTCAGGCCCACATTTTTCTTCCTTTGGTATGCTTCACGGTTTTGAGTACACCTTAGAATATTTCAAAAAAATATTTTTTGAACAAAATCCCATCCCCCTTATAAGCTCTACACAATGGAGCAACGATGCATGGTATACCAACCAAGAAAACAGATTTTTTTATGACAATAACGGTATGTTCGTTATAAACAAAGGCACAGCTCAAGGCTGTATTGTAGGGGGCAATCTTTGCACCTTAAATCTTCTACAAGGCACAGAATATATGCCTACTCTAGAAAACAAAATTCTATTTCTTGAAGATGACGCTCTCACAGGAAAAGACTTTCTTTTTAACTTTGATAGGGATTTACAATCTCTCATGCACTTACCAAACTTTGCTATGGTAAAAGGCATAGTGCTTGGCCGAGCAGAAAAAGCATGTGCTATGTCTCAAGAGAAATGGACGACTCTCATAAAAAATAAACCTGAGCTTGACCATATTCCTGTTATAGGTGGGGCGGATTTTGGGCATACTACCCCTTTCTTCACCTTTCCCATTGGCGGCGAAGTACGTATACAAGCGCATGACAAAGCTTTTATCACATTAGAAACAGCCCCAAAAAGCTACGCATAGAGTAAAAAGCACAGGAAAATGATGTGGGCGGTATGAAAAATGCGAGAAAAGCCATAAAAAACAAAAAGAAATTTTAACAGTAAAACTTTGAGCTCATGACAACACCGCCATCATGAGCTCAAAGTTTAAAGCATTACTTGAAGAAAATATCCACATAGTCAGTAACACTGTCACAGGTATTCTGCATCTGTTGCATACGCCAGTATTTTCTTTGACCCGTCACAAGAAAATCAAAATCCCCCTCACGAGTACACGGCTGCCCTCCATTGATATGGTGCACCTTTGTTGTGACTTTACCCGTCACCACAAAATGCTTTTCGTTCACAATCTTTACTGTTCCCTCCAAAAGAACATAATCACCCTTAAGCTCTTGTTTGCCCTTAATGGTCAGCTCACCGTCTTTTTTCTTAACTACAGCGGTGCCAAATTGTTCCCAGCTGATCCACTGCAAGCTGAATAAGTGCTTGCCTAAAAGCTTTTTTTCAGCGGCGGCTATTTCATTGGCAGATGCGGCGGCAAAACAAACGCTTGCACTT
>CAYJFR010000159.1:3155-5481 GCA_964369335.1 uncultured Desulfovibrionaceae bacterium
AAGGTCTAAAGCGTATTCCACAAAAGACTAAGGGAATACTTGCTCAAAATAAGGCTCAATATCATCTTCTCTCACGGTTATGGGATAACTTACAGAAATATACCCGTCACCTGAAAAGCTTCTATCCACCTCAACAAGAAGATGAACCATATCTTCATCCACAATAAAACTCAATTCCACCTCTTGAATGGTACGGCTGTTCCAATTGAAAATACCTGTAGAGGCAGGGCGCATTTCAATTTCTTGGTATATGCCAGAAGTGCTGGAGAAAGTAGGTGTTTTCAAATACCCTACTTCTACGTCAACTTTTTTAAATTGAAAGTCGTGCTGAAGAAATTTATTGACCATAGCTTCCACAGCGGGATGAGGTAAAATAGTAAGATAATCACGGTCGCCACTGTCAAGACCAGATTCAATATCAAGCTCTGTGTGTACCCAAACCTTGGATTGATTTTTTCCTGTGGCTATGGATGTTACAGGAGTTTCGGAAGGCAATTTGAAGCTGAAAGGAATTTCATATTTTTGTTGAGCTTCTACCTTCATGGGTTGGTCTATTTTAATACCCCCAATGGCAACGCTTTTAAGAAAGGTCTCTTCCTCACCGTTTACTTCTTTCACACCCTTAGCCGTGGTCATGATGGAAATGGTCACTTTGTTAATATCTTGGTCAACTTTTCCGCCTTGAATATATACAGTACCCTCAATTATATCACCTTGATATAGGGTATCATTTTGCACAACAGTGTCTATTTTTGCGCTACCAATTCCCACTTTAGCTAATAATTTATTAAACATCACGCTATCCTCATAGGCTATGTTGAATTTCAAAAAATATATGTATACACCTCTACCTTGCCGAAGGATAATCTATCACCTTTTAAAAGACAATATCTTTTGTTTTTTAGGCTTTAGAGTTTTTTGCTGTACTACTTCACTTAATAAAATCAATATAACCTTGACTTAATTAGTAAATAATGCAAACTTCCCCCCGAAACAATATTTTATCAAAAAGATAAGGATTACATTATGAAAATTGGCTTTATTACGGATTTAAAAAAGAACGCTTGCACAGCGCTTTTGTGCGGTGTTTTTATCACATCTTTTCTTTCACCTTTTTATGCTCATACTACGGAAATTAAAGCCGTTTCTGAGCTTTTTACCCTTACAGGGCATAAAAAAAGCGTCACCTCTGTAGTTTTCTCTCCCAAAGAAGGATATACTTTTGCCTCAAGTTCTTTGGACGGCACCATAAAATTTTGGAACATACAGGACGGCACCAATACCCGTACCCTTCAACTCGCCGCAGAAGTACAAGCTCTGGCTTTTTCTCCTGATGGCAATATCCTTGCCAGTGGTATGATACAAGAAAACACCACAAGATTACCTAAGGTGCATTTTTGGAATCCTAACACAGGTGAACAAATTGCTGCCTTTAAAAAAATGTCCTCTTCTGTAAAGTTCTTAAAATTTTCTCCCAATGGTGAGCATCTACTTATAGGCGCTCAAGGGCAAACTCCCAGCATTTGGAATGTGAAAAGCCGTAAAAAAGCCCATACAGTAGGCGCTGAAATGCTCACAGCAACAGATGCCGCCTACTCCTCTCAAGGCACACTCATTGTTATGAGCGCTCTTACGGATATGTTCTCTCTTTTTCATGCAGATGGAAATATAGAAAGCAGACTTCCGCACATTACCCAAAGCACATATGCGGTGGCTTTTGCTCCTGACGGAAACTCTTTTGCCTATGCAGGCCAGTCACACGACCTTGAAATCTTGCCCCGCAGCTCTCATTTTGCAAACAGCACATCTCAATACCCAGAAGGCTGGGAAGGGCATCGCTCATACAAAGGGCATACAGCAGCCATAAATACTATCGCTTTTTCTCCCAATGGAAAATATATCGTGTCCGGCTCTCAAGACACAACAGCCATAGTGTGGGCAGCCAATGCAACAACACAAAAAGTGGCAGTCCTCACAGGGCACACTAAACCCATTACCTCTGTGACATTCTCACCTGGCGGAAAATACATCATTACAGCTTCAGAAGACGCTAGTATAAAAGTATGGGCTGTGAATTTTTAGTGTAAACATTTTTTACAAAAGACAACTTTTCGTATACAACAGCCAGCAAAGTATATATTTTGTTGGCTGTTATTATATACAGGATGCTTGCATAATACACCTTCTCACAGTACCTTAAGAGCCATCTTTATTTTGCAGGTGTATTATGAATCAAAAAAATCAAGCTTTTACGTACTTTAAAAAAGCGCTGAACGCTGTATACGCAACGTTTCGTCACGAACAAGAAGAAAACACAAATCCCACA
>CAYJFR010000160.1:0-5475 GCA_964369335.1 uncultured Desulfovibrionaceae bacterium
GTTTGTTAGGGGCGGAAAATGCCTATGATGCCAATGGTAATCGTGTGCTTGGTGGGTATGTGGGCGATTATGGCACTTTGCCTGATTTTGTGGTGCATGAATGGGATACGGCAAGTAATGAGTGGATAATACCCGAAGATACAAGCACTGCAAATGCGCCTACGATTATGGATTGGAAAGCTATTCATAATCATCATGACGCAAGCATTATGCCTCTTAATCTTTGGACAAATATCGTAAGAATTGACGGTGTCGCCGATCATCAAGAATTGATGCCCCATGCAGATTGGAATGGCCCTTATGTGGTTGTGCCTCGTGATGACAATAAAGGGGATGATGACCTGTATTCTTATACAGCTCCCAGTGGAAGCCCTAGCGTTCACAATGAAGAATCACGGCATTTCTTATTACGTCAAGGGGATGGGCGGCTGTTAGATGGTTGGGGCTCTGCCATACACATTTATTTTGATGATAAACACAATCTTTATTTTGTCAGTGCAGGCTCGGATAGACGTATAAATTTTGGTGCAGAAGCGACACCGCCTACAGATTTTGGGCCAGCAGACCTTACGCTACAGCACAATGACGATAATTTAGTGTTGATGATTTCTCATGAGCAATGGAATTTGACAGACCAAAAAATTGCCACCACAAGGCAACAACTCAAAGATATTAAATCCGCTTTGTTGGGGCGTTATGGTAGTGTTACTGACGGAGTCAATCAACCCAACGGTTTTATTGCCGATATGGGAAGTTTCGAGCTTTTGACAGGCTCGCATGTTAATGTTGGCGGTACGGTATATCAGTGTGTAGAAAGCCATACCGCATCAGGAAGCTCTTTTCCACTCTCTTCTGCATGGCAAGCTGTTACTGGTGGTTCCACTGGTAAAACGGAAGCTGACTATCCTTTTGCTGGGGATTGGATTTCAGGGCGTGAATATCATGAAGCCAAACCTCAGTTACTTGCCATAAATGGCGACTATGTAAAATTCTCGGACAAGTATTATCGTTGCGTCAAAGATAATACTGCCACTAACCAAAGCCCTACAAGTCATCCAGATATGTGGATTGAAGATAATACCTTTAAGGGACATTCTTGGGTGCTTAACTATGCTTCTGGAACAATGTATAAGAAAGAGACCATACCTAGCTGGGAATATTATAATAATGTGAAGTTTGGTGTGGGCTGGCGTGGACCTTATACATTGTATTCTGATACGCCACTGACCGACGCATGGGGTAGAGAGATACAATTGGAGCTGGACACTGCGGGTGGTTTAATTATGCGCAGTACGGGGGCTGATGTAGCAGATAGTACTGATGATATTATAGAAAGTATTCAACGCTCTGACTATGCTGTGCCTACTACTGTTGTTGTGGAACGAGGGACTTTAACCATGACAACAGATGATTATGTAGCCGTATATATGGCCTTCAATGGCAAAGTTGCCTATATAGCCGCTAAAAATCAAGCGCCTATCACCAGTGATGGGAGCTTTCTCTTTACAGAGCCTACTCAGCATGAAACTAAGCTTTCTGTACCCATAGCAGATGGGAATGTAGATATTACTGTAAGCCCTACTACTGCCATTAACTGGTATGACCCCAGTGCCGTATGGCTTCCTGTGGGCAGAGTTACGGTAGTGTATCAAAACGGCACTACAGGGTCGTATACTTCACCTGCAGGCTATCAAGAAACTTTTATTTTGCATCCACGAACGGCTCCCACATTGACCCTTGGGGACTAAATAGGCAAATGACGTATATTTTACAGTATAACCTCTTACACTGAAGGTATAGTATTATGAAAAAATTTATGATGATATTACTTGCGCTTTGCGTGTTTATGGGCACAGCTTTGCCAAGTCATGCTCATAATCGTGCTGGCTTAATTAAAATTGTTCTCGATGCCGATACGTTAAATGAAAATCATATTGCGTATTACTTTGAAGCTAAAGTGGCTTCGCGACAAGATGAAGAAGGTAAAGCTAACAGATTTTTTGTATGGAGTTTTGATAAAATCGACACCTTAGGTGATAAAGCTAATATTGAAGTGACTATCATTGATCAAAGAACTAATAAAAAATCTAAGGAAACTCTTTATTTAGCACGTAATGCCGACGGGTCATGGAATCATGTGGACGCTGAAGGAAAGGTTATTACAGAAAGTATATACACTATGGTAGAGCCTCCAGACTATACTGTATATTATCAATTGGGTGGCCTTGTACTGGGTGTGTGCGTGCTTGGTCTTGCATTGTTCTTCATGATTCGAGCCCGTAAGAAAAAACAAAGCCAACAAGCATAATTAAGATATGTCTGCCTTATGCGGCGGATTGATAGACTTTGAGAGTGTGTATCCCAGATTTTTTCCACGCTTTTTTTTATGGGATGTATTGGTATTATCAAGATAAAAAAGCGCTTTTATTTTCACTATAACTTGCGCAATGTGTTCTGTTAGCCCTTGTAAGAGCTGGCAACAACGCTTTGCTACGGCACTTCATGACTGAATTTACTTTATATTGTACCCTAGCTCTTTTTTTGGGGCTGGCTCTTGGGAGTTTTTGCGGCAGTGCTAGTTATCGTATTGCCCATGAATGGTCTTTATTCACGCCTTCAGGTTCTCATTGCCCCGGTTGTGGTAAGAGTCTTGGATGGAAAGAAAATATACCTCTTTTTAGCTTTATGCTTCAAAGAGGGCGTTGCACAGGTTGCGATGCCAAGCTCTCCTTATTATATCCCATTGCAGAATTGAGCTTTGCTTGTTGGTCAGTGTTGCTTTTCTTGCGCTATGGCATATCGGCAGAATACGGGGTGTTTATGGGCATAGGGCTTATTTTATTGCTTATTGCTCTGGTAGACCTTGAAGCTTTTTTTATCCCTGATTTATTGGTAGTTGTGGGCGCGCTCTTGGCTGGCATAGCTTCCTTCTTTGGTATTGGTGTGCCTTTTTGGGATGCTCTTATGGCCGCTGTCATAGGTACTGCCATTATGCAAGGCATTCGGTTGAGCTATCAATATATCCGCAAGCAAGAGGGCATGGGCTTTGGCGATGTTAAGCTTATGTTTTTGCTTGGCTTATGCTCAGGTCTTTTAGGCTTGCCCTATGTGTTTTTACTGTCTTCTGTATTGGCTTTGCTGTGCACAGTTGTAGCGCATTGGAAGAATGTACATAAGGAAACAAAGCTTCCCTTTGGCCCTTATCTTTGTGCGGGATGCGCCTTGTATATGCTTTTTGGTGAGTTCTTTTTTCATATGCTGGCTGAGGCGGGGACATAGTCATGATGCAAAATGTATGGAGAAAGGGAGTCTGGCTTGTATGGTGCATGACTGTTTTTCTCTATCCTTTAGAAACTATTGGCGCCGAAAAAGTGCCGACGCAACAGCTCATAAACGAAGCAGAATCCTTTTTGAAAATAGGCTATATTTTACAAAAAAATGGCCTTGTAGAAAAAGCTCTTTTAGCTTTCCAAAAAAGCCATACGCTGTTACTTCAAGCTAGCAAACAAGGGGATAAGCATTCACAAGAACAGCTTAAAGCCCTTTTGAAAATATACGATATTAAATTCTCTCTGCCTAAGGTGACACCTTATGGCTCTCTTATGGCCGATAGCCGTTGGCGCAAAAGTACTCTTTCAAATAATGTGCAAGTAGAGCAGGTGAACTCACAAATGCAGCGCCTACTTACCAAGGGGAGAAACTTTTTGCTGACAGGCTTTCGTAAGTCTCAGCCTTTTATGCCTATGATTCAGAAAGAATTTTCTTATCATGGTTTGCCCTTAGAGCTTGCCTACTTAGCTCTTATAGAAAGCGGTTTTGATACAAAGGTGCTTTCTCATGCCGGCGCTCGTGGTATGTGGCAATTTATGCCAGAAACCGCCAGACAATATGGTCTTGAAGTTTCTGCTACGCTGGATGAAAGGCTTGACCCTGTTAAATCCACTAAGGCAGCCGCCATGTATCTCAAAAAATTACATAATCAATTTAAAGATTGGCCGCTGGCACTGGCTGCATATAATTGCGGTGAATACCGTGTGAGTAAAGCTATGCAAAAACATAATGCCAGAAGTTTTTGGCAATTATTGCAATATAATGCTTTGCCTAAGGAAACACAAAAATATGTTCCCAGTGTTTTAGCTGCGGCTATCATTTCTCAAAATCTTCATAAATACGGTCTGGCTCTTTAGCGCATAACGTTTTTATAGTCAATGATTACACAGGTATATGCATAGACTGTGAAGGAGTACATATGACAACTATTTTTACTATTATTGTTACTTTGGGAGTGCTAGTCTTTTTTCATGAATTAGGACATTTAGCTACTGCAAAATATTTTGGCATTGGAGTAAAGGTTTTTTCTTTGGGCTTTGGGCCTAAATTAACCTCACGAACCTTTGGCGGCACAGAGTACAGGCTGTCTTTGATTCCCTTAGGAGGCTATGTGTCTTTTAAGGATGCGACCTTATCGGAAAAGGTGAAAGGTTATACCTTTGAGGAAACGTCTACTTGGGTACGCTCATTGGTGGTGCTGGCTGGGCCTGTTGCCAATATTATTCTTGCCTTTGTGCTCTTTTGGGGTGTTTTTTGGTATAATGGTTTGAGTGTGTTGCAGCCAGTGGTGGGTAATGTACAAGCTGCAAGCCCAGCCGAGCAAGCTCAAATTCAAGCAGGGGATACCATTATAAAAATTGCAGGTGTGAAAATTTCTTATTGGGAAGATGTTATACGTGAGGTGGCTTCTTCGCAAGGAAAATCCTTTGATATGGAATTACTTCGCCAAGGCAAGGAAATAACATTACATGTACAGCCAGGACAGCGCACACAACAAACTATTTTTGGAGAATCCAAGGTAGTAGGATTTTTGGGCATTAACCCTCAAGGCCCGTGGCAAACTCGTGAACTTACAATGATGGAATCTGCCGTGGAAAGTGTTTCTTTTACATGGCAAACCACTGTAGAAACGGTGAAAGCCTTTTACATGCTTATAGCAGGCTCGCTGCCTTCTGACGCCATTGGTGGCCCTATCATGATTTCTCAAACCATAAGCGAGCAAGCGGAAAAAGGACTTTCTACGCTGTTGGTTCTTATTGCTATTATCAGCGTCAATTTAGCTGTGGTAAACTTACTTCCCTTGCCTGTGCTTGACGGCGGGCATATTCTTATGTTTGCCATAGAAGCTGTGAGAGGGCGTCCCATTTCTGAAAGTATACAAAAAAACTTTCAGCGTGTGGGATTAGCTGTGATTCTTCTGTTAATGGTTTTAGGAACATATAATGACATTAGTCGATTATAAGAAGAATGCAAAAGTCGTATATTTGTGACATGATGTAAACTCTTGAAACTTTAGCTTGTGTATATGTTATATATAAGCGTGAAAATGTAGCTGTATATTTTGTTGGAGTGTTTATCTTAACATACTAACTAGAGCGTGCTCATATAAAATGATTTTTCGTGTTTATGTGAACACGCTCTATT
>CAYJFR010000161.1:0-5473 GCA_964369335.1 uncultured Desulfovibrionaceae bacterium
GGTAAGCCAGCTATCACCTTTGCCCAACCTGACGGAGACGCCTTTGCGCTTCAATGGCGCGAAATGGGACTTATTACCGCTAAAAAGACCATCTATTGCGCCAATGTAGATGAAGAACACGCCGTAGATGGCAATGCCTATGTGGAAAGCGTACGCGCTCTTGCCACAGAACGCGGCGCAGGTTTTGCGCTTATTTGTGCCAAAATTGAAGAAGAGCTTCAAGGTTTGCCCGATGAAGAACAAGCCGACATGCTGGCTTCCTTTGGCATTGAGTCCAGCGGTCTTGAAACCATCATTCGTACAGGCTACGCTACCCTTGATTTGTGTTCCTACTTTACTGTGGGTGAAAAAGAAGTGCGCGCTTGGACATTTAAAAACGGCTGGAAAGCGCCACAAGCGGCATCAGTTATCCACACAGATTTTGAACGCGGCTTTATTCGTGCAGAAGTCATTGCTTATGACGATTTTGTCACGCATAAAACCGAATCCGCGTGCCGTACGGCGGGCGTACTACGTACTGAAGGCAAAGAATATGTTGTTAAAGACGGGGATGTTATGCATTTCCTCTTTAATGTTTAGATATTTTGCAGGGTATACCCATATACCTTAAATTTTTTGACTACGAGGGGGCTTACACAAAAAGCTCCCTCTATGGGCTAAAAATATGACACAACCTATTATTGATATAGCTCATCTACACAAAAAACACGGTCAAAGTGACGTTTTTTCCTTACATATGGAAAAGTTTTCTGTGCAACACGGCGAGCTGGTGGCTTTGGTAGGTCCAAGTGGATGCGGTAAAAGTACGGCGTTAGACATACTTTCTACAGCCCTTGAACCTGATGTACGAGAAGAAAGTCTCTTTTCCCTGTGCCCAGAAGAAAAAAGTGTTGATATTTTAACACTGTGGAAAAAAGGCAAACAAGGTGCTTTGGCAGCATTGCGCAAGCAATATATAGGCTATATATTACAAACGGGCGGTTTACTGCCCTTCCTGCACGGCTATGATAATATAGCGCTGTGTTGTCAAAATCTCACGCACACCAAAAATATTCCCTCCTTGGCTGAAAAGTTAGATATCAGCCATCTTTTACACAAAAAGCCAGCACAAATGTCTGTGGGTGAAAGGCAACGCTTTGCCATAGCACGCGCCCTTATCCACGACCCCAAACTTATTTTAGCCGACGAACCTGTGGCGTCACTAGACCCATATAATGCACAGCTGGTGCTCAAGCTTTTCACCTCTTTAGCACGCGAAAAAAATATCAGCGTGGTCATGGTCAGTCACTTTCCTGAAAGTGCGCAAAATGCGGGCTTTCGTTTGGTTCCCACCACGGTTTCACGTCAAGATGAGCAGATTTGTGCACATATGGGCGCCGCTACCACCACAGAAAAAGCATACGGTATGAAGCCCGTCGGTACAGCAGGAAAAGGGAGCAATACATGTTAGGTAAATCTTGTATACTTGCTTTTAAGGATTATTGTCACGAAACTCTTCTTTCGGCGTGTGCGGTATTGTCTTTGGCAGCCGTTTTGACGCCGCTCTTAGTGCTGTATGGTGTTAAATACGGCATTATCACCACCATGACAGACAGATTGCAAAATAATCCGCATAATCTTGAGGTTATTCCCGTTTCCAGTGGGCACTATACCAAGGATTGGATTGCCGAAATGCAAAAAAATCCCCATGTGGGCTTCATTCTTCCCAAAACGCGTTCCATCGCAGCCACCATGGATATTCGTCTCTTTGGTGAAACCAATATGTTTAAGCGAATCACAGCTTCTTTAGAGCCCACAGCCACAGGGGATACCTTGCTTGCGCCTTATGTAGATAAGGATGTTCCCCCAAACCCAGAATACACGGATGTCAACGCATTGTTAGCCAAAGCCCAAGAGCAAAAAGGTGACAAAGACGATGCGCAATTACACCCCACCATAGTTTCACAGCCGCCTCCTTCTGCTTTTACTGTGGTTCTTTCTGCCCAAGCCGCGCGAAAACTCGGCGCAGAAAAACACACGCTCTTACAAGGGCAAGTGGAGCGCTTGCATAATGGCAAAGTGCAAAGGGCTACGGCAATTCTTTGGGTAAAAAACATACTTCCCCTCGCCATACAGCAAAAAGACGTGGCTTTTATTCCCTTAGCTCTTTTGGAAGCTACGGAAGATTTTCGTGACGGGCGCAAGCCTTCTGAGGATATCAGATTGAGCGAAAATAAAGGCTGGACAGGGGATGCAGCACCGCAAACAGCGCGCATCTACCCTGCTTTTCGATTATATGCCAAAGACTTGGACGCTGTAACGGCTTTGCGTGAATATTTTGCGCAAAAAAATATTGACGTTTACACCAAGGCGGAAGAAATAGCCACAGTGCGCGCCTTAAACGCCTCCCTCAATCTTATTTTTGGACTTATAGGCTCTACAGCGGCATTGGGCTTTTTAGCCTCCACCGCCAGCCATGCACAAGCCGCCGTGCGCCGTAAAGAACGCTATTTAGGAATATTGCGCCTTGTGGGCTATAACGGCTTTGATATTATGATATTTCCCTTATTTCAAAGCTTTTTAACGGCGGTTCTCGGCTCTACCCTAGCTGTTATGCTCTATGGGCTTGCTGCGGCGCTTATTGAATATCTTTTTTCGCAAAGCTTACAAGATTCGTCGGAAGAGATCTGCTCTTTGCCGCCAGAACATTTTGCTTTAGGCTTTGCCATTGTGTTGATACTTTCCCTTTTTGCCACCCTCTTTCCTGCCACTAAGGCCGCTAAAATCGTCCCTTCGGAGGTTATTCGTGATGTATAAGAAACTTACTACCCTTGCCTTGTGTGCCTCCTTATGGTGCGCCTATGGAGGGCTTTTACCAAACACTGCCCACGCCGCATTAGTTCTAAAAGGGAGCGCCTCCGCTGAAGAGGGCTTTAACCCCTCACCGGCTCATGACGATATTAGCTTGCCTATGCCCTGCAATTTATCCATGATTTTTAAAATCGTAGGCGTGCCCACCAAGGGTTTTTTGTGGGATATGAGCACACGTTTTGGTTATGACAATGCACAAAGTGCCGACCGGGCCTATTATGACAGTCGCCATACAGCAACACTGGCAGCGCCCTTTGCTAAGGAAGACTTCCCCCTCAGCTGGCAAAGAAATGCGCCTGACGGTGACTATTTATATTTCCTTATGGGAAAATATGAAGTGACGGGCTTACAATGGGATGCCATTATGCAAGGCACATGTCCCGCGCCCTCTGCGGACAATGTACGCCCTAAAACAGATATAACATGGTACGAAGCCACAACTTTCACAGAAAAATACACAGAGTGGCTTTTGCAAAATCACCCTTCTGCCCTACCACGCTTTAAAGACGACACGCGTAATGTGGGCTATATGCGTTTGCCCACAGAAGTTGAATGGGAATACGCTGCCAGAGGCGGACATACCACCACAGCGCAACAATTTTTAGAAGAAGACTTTTTCCCCTTGGAATCTGGTGAAGGATATACAGATTATGCCGTCTTTCGCCCAGAAAATGCCTCGCGTATTGAAGAAAGCCCTTTGCGTATCGGTTCAAGAAAAGCCAATAAGCTTGGTTTATATGATACAGCAGGCAATGCGGCTGAAATGGTTATGGACGTGTTTCGCTTTTCCTTGGGAGGACGTTTACACGGCTCTGCGGGCGGCTTTATCCGAAAAGGGGGCAGTTTCCTCTCTAGTTTAGAAGAAATTTACCCTGGCAGACGCGAAGAAGTGGCATTTTTTCAAGTCAACGGCGCTATGTCTTTACGAGATATGGGCTTTCGTTTAGCCCTTTCCGGTATCAATACCCCAGGGGGAGACCGCCAAGCTCTTTTACAAGATGAGTGGGCGCAAGCCGGTGAAAGTAATGTTTTGGTGCTGAATACCAAGAATAATCCTTTGGAAGAAATTGACCGCCTTATAGCCAATACCACCGACGAAACGCAAAAGAAAAACTATCAACATTTGCGTAATATTCTTAAAGAAAATAATATTGCCTTTGAAAGACAACAAATGTTGACGGCAGTGTCTGAAATCCGCAATATGGCATTTCTTATGGAATCTGTGCAAAACTTCTCTTCGCGTATTGCCATTATCAAAGGAACCATCTCGCAAGCAGAAGCGTATAAAGCCAACGCTAAAGATAGTGCCACAAGAAAAAAACTTGATACCACTATCAAAAAAGCCAGAGCTGGCATAACTAATTTTGAAAGTGCCATGCGCCAAACCGTACAATTTTATAAGACCAAAGTGGAAGACCTTCGCGCCAATGACACGCAGTTAATTAACGAAGCTCTTGCACAAGTAAAAAAAGATTTAACCGCTACCAATGATACCTTCAACAAGGATTTATTGGGCAATATTCAAAAATTTGAGCGTCATTTACAAGCGGTGCGCAGTAACAACTATAAAGCTGTAACCATAGAGCAATTACAAAAAGACATGTTACAAAAATAAAAGGAATCTTTTATGAAAACTATTGGATGGATTGGCACAGGTATCATGGGGCTTTCTATGGCCTCAAATTTGCGTAAGGCTGGTTACGAGCTGGTTATTTATAGCCGCACCAAGGAAAAAGCAGCGCCTCTTTTGGATATGGGCGCTGTATGGGCGCAGACTCCGCGTGAAGTGGCAGAAAAATCAGATTATGTTTTTTCCATAGTGGGCTTTCCTCATGACGTGGAAGAAGTGATGCTTGGAGAAAACGGCGCCCTTTCTGGTCTCAAAGAAGGGGGCATTTTATGTGACATGACTACATCCTGCCCCAAGCTTGCCGCGCGTATTGCCGCTGAAGCTTCAAGCAAAGGCTGTTTTTCTATGGACGCCCCCGTTACAGGCGGTGATGTAGGTGCAAAAAATGCCACGCTCTCTATTTTTGTGGGCGGCGCGCAACAAGGTTATGAAGCCTTACTTCCCTGTTTTGAAAAAATGGGAAAAACCATTGTGCATTGCGGTGAAGCTGGCATGGGACAAAAAGGCAAGCTTGCCAATCAGATTGCCATAGCTGGTGTGACTTTTTCTGTGTGTGAATCTTTGCTTTTTGCAAAAGAATGCGGTTTAGATGTGGCAGCATGGCATAATACGGTTGTTAATGGCGCTGCTGGCAGCACTGCCATGAAGGTTCTTGGGCCGCGTATTATTGAAAATAACTTTGCCCCCGGCTTTTTTATAGAGCATTTTTATAAAGACCTTAAACTCTGCATCGACGAATGCCGCCGTATGGGCTTAGTCTTACCCGGTCTTGCTATGGCAGAACAAACTTTCGCTCTTTTGCAAGCCCAAGGTTATGGCAAAGACGGCACTCATGCACTTTTAAAGGGACTTGCACAGCTCAGCGCTAAACAGTGGTAAGTTTTTTACATAAAAAGACGCTTGCTTTTTACATGTGTTTTCTGTAGATATACTGCCATGCGGAGGCGTTTCGTAACCGGTGTTGCGCTCGGTCTTCAAAACCGATGGTGGGTA
>CAYJFR010000162.1:0-5455 GCA_964369335.1 uncultured Desulfovibrionaceae bacterium
CTTCGCCATCGCGATCAAGCAAGGGCACAGCGCCCATTTCGCGCAAATACATGCGTACAGGGTCTGTGTTTCGCGAAGAATAGTCGATGGTTTCTTCTTCATCAGCAAGATCCAGATTTCCCTCTCCAGCCACATCGTCATCGTCACCTGTAGCATTGATGGTAATCTTCTTACCTTCTTTTTCTGAGTCCACAATGGCAATATCGTGCTGTTCGAAAATGGTAATAACCTCTTCGAACTGTTGCTCAGAGTTGCTCATCTCAGCAGGCAAAGCTTTGGCAACCTCATCAAAGGTCAAAAAGCCCATGGCTTTTCCCTTATCAATAAGGGTCTTTATCTGCTGTATTTCTTTAAGATTATTCATCAATCCTCCTCAAAGTTTCCTGCAACACCCTAAGGTAATCCAAATCTGCTTCAAAGTTTCCGTGACCAGCATTTTCTGTCAATGCGGCAAAAAGAGAGGATTTTTGCATAGAATTATGCAAGTTTTCCAATTCTTTTTCGAGACTTAGCAGTTCTTTATCACCTTCATCTCTAGGGGGTGCTTCACCTGTGCGGCTTTGTACCCAAAAGAGTCTTTCGCGCTCAGAGAGCTGATGAAAAACCTCTTCAGGGTCATATTTCTCAATTTTTTCCCATAGCTGTCTGGCTACACTCGTGGTCAAGGCAAGGTCTGCACCTAGATTGCGCAAGTCTTGCAAACGATGCGGATAGCGTACAGCATACATCATAATCTGTTTGTCACGCATGGCCACAGCGCTGAGAGGCTTTTGCCCTTGCCCCGAAGCGGTTTGCGTGTGTTGCGTCGTCGTGGAGAAACCTTCCCTTTGTCCCCCTTGACGGCTTTTCACAAGAGTTTCTCGCAGAGTTTCTTCTGCAAGCTGCAAGCCTGTGGCAAGCTTACTGGTATACGTATTGACAAGTTCTGGAATTTCAATTTTTTTCAAAAAGCTCTTTGCCCAATCCACCGCATCCTTGGGCGCCATACTGCGCAACACTTGTAGGCAAAAGGACAGCCCATCAGGCGCTGCTTCTCGCAAGTTTTCAAAGGCTTCTACGCCTTGGCTGTGTAAAAGGCTGTCAATGTCTTCGCCTTCTGGCAGCAAAACCACATGGCATGTGAGCCCGCGGTTTAAAAGCATTTCGCAAGAACGCAAGGCGGCCTTTCTTCCTGCTCTATCTCCGTCAAAAAGAAGATAGATATTTGATGTAAATCCCGTAATCCGTTTAATTTGTTCCGGTGTTAACGCTGTGCCCAAGACGCCAATGGCATTGGTGTAGCCAAATTGATGCAGGGTGAGCACGTCCATATACCCTTCCGTGAGAAGCACATGGCCTTTAAGAGTAATACCTTTTCTTGACTGCGCAAGGCCATAGAGCTGATCTCCTTTTTTATAAATGGGAGAATCCGAACTATTTATATACTTTGCCTCGTCTTCAGAGCCAATAATTCGCCCGCCAAAAGCTATAACTTGATTGGCTAAGGAGCGAATGGGGAAAATAAGTCTGCCCCGAAAACGGTCATAGCCATTTCGGGTTTTTTCACTGCGCCCTAAAAGTCCTGCTTCGATGGCGTCTTTTTCGCTAAAACCTGCACGCTTTAAAGCTGTGGCTAAGGCTTGCCAATCTCTTTGTGCCCAGCCAAGACCAAAAGTTTTGATAATTTCAGGGCTGAGCTTGCGCCCTTGCATATAAGCGCGGCATTCTTCACCTACATCAGCGGCTAAATTTCCCATAAAATGCGCTTCGGCAAGGCTATACATGCGAAACATATTTTGTCGTGCTGATTGCCTCGCTTGAGGGCTTTGCCCGCCAGCTGAATGACCTTGTCTGTTTTGTCCTGCGCCTTGCCCCGCACCTTGCCACGGGTCTATGGTAATGCCAGCTTCCAGCGCCAACTGTTCTAAAGTTTCTTTAAAATCAAGACCGTTAATGCGCCCATAAAACTCAAAAAGGTCGCCCGATGCCTGACAACCAAAACAATAAAAGAGGCCTTCGTCTTCATTTACAGAAAAAGAAGGCTTTGTTTCTTGATGAAAAGGACAAGGAGCCACCCAACGCGGGCCATTGCGTTGTAAATCCACATAACGGCGTACAATATCAACAATATTTACGCGTTCTTTAATGTGGCGAATGGCATCTCTGCGTTGCATATGAGTCCTTAATATACTGCTGTGTATTGTCTACCGAAAGACACAACAGTATTTCTAAAAATATTGAAAGGTTCTTTTCTCTCTTGTAAGTATAAGTCCTTATCTCAAATGCACAATAGTCATGCCGTCACCACCCCTGTCTTCAGGGGCCAGTTCAAAGCTTTCTATTCCTGGAAAAGCGCGTAAAAAATTATGTACTTCCTTGCGTAAAACACCTGTTCCGCGACCATGAACAATTTCTACACTTTCACGTCCTGCAAGGATGGCTTTATCTAAAAAAGTGCCCAAATGTCCTAAAGCCACGTCGGCACGTTGCCCACGCATATCAAGGCTTAGCAAAGGCCCTGTGGGCTCTGTGCGTGTGAGTACGCCGCTCGAAGATTTGGGTGTTTTGTCAATATGTGCACGCCCGTCTTCTGTGGCAGAACCAAGGTCTTTCATATCTGCCCATAGGGTGACACCGCCCATATCTAGCTGAACACGGTTTTTACGTGTGTCTATTTGGCAGACCTTGCCTTTTTTGCCAAAAGCGCGGTGCAATATCAAAGAGCCGACGCGCAAGGCATCCACCACCACAGGCTTGGCAGAAGCGGCGCTTTGGCTGTTTTCTTGCCCATGTGCCCCTTGTGCCAAATCAGCACGTAAGGAAGACATATTTTTCAGCGCTTGTTTATGTGTAACTTTGCCAGCTTTCCACGCTTGCATAAGCTCTTGTGCTTGACTACGCACATCTTCATACAATTTGCTACGCTCGCGTTCAAAACGCTCTTGTAATTGATGATGTTTACGCTTTTGTTCCACTTGGTCACGTTTGAGCGCGTCGATTTCTTCTTCGCGCTTAACGGCAAGGGTATTGAGGCGTTCAATAAGGGCGCTGGTATCTTCGCCGTCCATAAGTAAATATTGTTCAGCGCGGCGCAAAATTGTTTCAGGCAGACCGTGTTCACGCGCCACATCCAGCGCTTGGCTTGCGCCCACTTGGTCATAAGCAAGGCGGAAAAGGGGGCGTTTGGTGCTAGGGTCAAATAATACCGAAGCGGCGCGGGCTTTTTCGCGTGTGAGGGCATAGGTTTTTAGAGCGGGAAAGTGTGTGGCTGCCATGACGGTGGCGTCTTTATCTATAAGCCCGTCAAGTACGGCTTGTGCCAAAGCAGCGCCTTGGGCTGGGTCTGTTCCTGCGCCAAATTCATCTAATAAAATAAGGCTTTGTCTGCCGGCTTCTTCCCAAGCTTGAGAAAGTTGGCGTATTTGCCCTGTGAAAGTAGACACATGGTCTTCAAGGCTTTGCGCATCACCAATAAAGGCGTGTATATGCGTCCACGCAGGAAGGCGCGCGCCACTGCCCACAGGCACGGGGAAGCCGCTCATGCTCATAAGCGCCATAAGTCCCAATGTTTTTAAACAGACAGTTTTACCACCGGCATTACCACCAGAAATAACTAAGCCGCGTTCGTCAGTATTTAAAATAATATCAATGGGCTGAGCATTGCTATTTAAGGCTAGCAATGGGTGACGGGCGTCGGGTAAGAAGACATCGGCATTGTCTTCTGCCAAGGCAATATAATGGCATTGTGTGCTAGAAGAGGTTTCGTAAGAAGCTCTCTTGGCGGCGGCTTTGCCTACGATTTTGTTTTTACTGCTCTTGTTGGCATTTTCTGCCATACCTGCTTCCATAGCCACGGCTAATTTGTCCAAAGCAAGTAAAACGTCTATACGCGTGAGCAATTCTGTAGCATTATGCACAAGAGGAAGGGCTTCGCGCACAAGAGAGGTCAAATATTCAAGAATTTTGCGCTCTTCTTCGCGCTCTTGGCGTTTGAGCTCTTGTAAATTATTGTTCACTTCCACAAGGAACATGGGCTCAAAATAGCATGTCTCGCCTGTTTGCGACCAATCGTGAACGATACCTTGTAAACGTCCTTTAAAATTGGCTTTAAGAGGTAACACATAGCGGTCTGAAGCTAAAGTCATGAAAGCGTCTTGCATATAGTGCAAGATGTTATATTCATTTGCAAAATCTTTTACACGGCGCAGACAGCTTTGATGTAAACGGCACAGCTCTGTGCGTACAAGTAAAAGTTCTGGTGAGCTTTCATCGCGGATATTGCCATCGTCACCAAGGCAACGACGTAAGGCTTGCGTGAGAGCTTCAGGCAGAGGAGAGGCTTCCACAAGGGCGAGCAAGCGCGGCCATGTGTTTTCTGATTGGGCAGACTGTGATAAAGTCTGAATAGAAATGCTGGCTTGTTGCGCTAGGCGTAAGACTTCGCGCAATGTCCAAAGGGCGTCTAAATCAAGAAGTGCGTGGGGTGCGCGCAAAAAGGGCGCAATGGCAGACACGTCGGGAAAAGCGCTTAGGCGAAAGCTTTTTTTATCAGCATTTTGCCCTGCCGCCACGCCTGAGGCTTCGGCTAGGGCTGCCCATGTGCGGCATTCATCGTGCAGACGCGCCGCTTCTGTGGCTTCGTGGGCATTGTCAAAAGGGCGCAAAGCAAGAACTGCCGCTTTAGCAGAGGCAGACAAACAACGTTGCGCAAGATGGTCGAGCACCTTGTCAAATTCTAAGGCCGTGAAAGTACGAGCAGGTATCATATACTATTATATTGCCTAGGCGTGTTATTTGCTAAGGCGTTCTCGCACTGTGGAAGAAAGGCTTTTTCCGTCCACACGTCCCTTATATTGAGCCATAATCGCGTTCATGACCTTACCCATTTCTTGAGGGCTTTGCGCGCCTGTTTCGGCAATGGCAGCGTCAATGGCGGCGGCAAGCTCGTCGGCTGTGAGTGGCTTTGGCAAATAATCTTGCAAAATAGTCAACTCGGCAGCTTCTTTTTCGGCAAGGTCAGGGCGACCTGCTTCAGTAAATTGCACAATAGAGTCTTGACGTTGCTTTGCTTGACGCAAGAGCACGTCCATCATTTCAGCATCATCAAGGGTTCCGCTACTGCGCTTCAACTCTACGAGGAGGTTTTTAGCAGCGGTTTTGAGCAAGCGTAATACTCCCAAGGTTAAGGGATCTTTTGCTTTATAAGCAGCAATATAATCTTTTTCAATGCGTTCATTCAGGGTCATGGTAAGGCCTTTGTGCGCTAAACAATAGTAAAGACGGGGAACTCGATAAGCGAATTCCCCGCAGAATTTCTGCTATATACGGGCGTATATTAGCCCATATTCATCTTTCTGATTTTTTTCATAAGACGCTTTCTAGCTGCTGCTTTTTTCTTTTTACGCATCACGCTAGGCTTTTCGTAGTGTTGCCGTTTTTTCATTTCAGAAAGCACACCAGCCTTTTCTACTTGCTT
>CAYJFR010000163.1:0-5415 GCA_964369335.1 uncultured Desulfovibrionaceae bacterium
AACGCGGAATTTCAGGGTCTTGAATAAAGGCTTCATAGGCTGCATCATAAAGAATAATGGATTTGTTTGCTTTAGCATAGTCTACCCAAACCTTGAGTTGTTCCTTTGTAAGAACACTGCCTGTAGGGTTATTAGGATAGCACAGATAAATACAGTTGGGCGCTTTACTGTCAGCAGCAGGAAGAGCAGGCATGAAATTATTTTCTTTGGTGCATGGCAGATATACAAGCTTTGACCAGCGTGAACCATTCCAATGGCCTGCACGTCCGCTCATGGCGTTGGAATCCACATATACAGGGTACACGGGGTCGGTCACGGCGATAAGGCTGTCGTCTGAGAACAATTCTTGAAAATTACCTATATCACTTTTGGCGCCGTCGCTCACAAAGACATCGTCGGCAGAAATATTGATGCCATATTTCTTATACGAACATTGGGCAATTTTCTCACGTAAGAAATCATATCCTTGTTCAGGTCCGTAACCGCGGAAGGTGTCGGCAACGGCCATTTCGTCAACAGCCTTATGTAAGGCTTGAATAATACTTGGAGAAAGTGGCTGTGTCACATCGCCTATACCAAGGCTGATAACATGTGCTTCAGGATGAGCTTCTTTAAATTCTTTTACTCTTTTTGCTATATCTGAAAAAAGGTAAGATGCCGGAAAGTCAGCGTAATTTTCATTAACATTCATAAAAATCCCCTTCAAAAACGAGGCTTGCTCCGCCTTTCATAAATACATGATCGTTTTCACGCCAATCAATTTCTAAATTGCCACCGTTGAGAGCCACTACAACTTTGCGTTCGGTAAGCCCAAGCTTTGCACAAATAAGCGCAGTGGCGCACGCGCCTGTGCCGCAAGCTTCTGTTTCGCCTGCGCCGCGTTCCCACACACGCATTCTCACATGACTTCTATCTCTAAGTTCCACAAATTCTACATTAATTTTTCGTGGAAATAAGGGGTGGCATTCAATTTTAGGGCCTATGGATGTAATATCCATATTTTCTACATCGTCCACAAAGATAATTGCATGGGGATTGCCTACAGAAACACAGGAAATTTTGTAGGTTTTTCCATCAATTTCAAGGGAGTGCTCCAAACAATTTTCCGTAGGCACATCAACGGGAATTTCTTTTGAAATCCAATAAGGAATACCCATATCCACAGTCACACTGTCTACTTTGTTATTTTCATCGAGGAAAAGTTCAAGAACTTTATTTCCTGCAAGAGTTTCAACTTCAAAATTTGTGGTCTGTACCAACTTGTTTTCGTACGCGTATTTTCCTACGCAACGTATGGCATTCCCACACATTTCTGCTTCACTGCCATCTCTGTTGAACATTCTCATGCGTACGGCTGCCTTATCTGAAGGAAGAATAAGCACTATGCCGTCTGAGCCTATGCCTTTGTGCCTATCACTCATGATGGGCGCAAGTTCGCTTGGGTTTTCCACTGTGGTTTCAAAACCGTTGATGTAGACATAGTCATTGCCTATGCCGTGCATTTTTGTGAATTTCATATGTAACCTATTTATGTTCTAAGGTGTTTTTTACTTCATGCGGAATGACTTTCACGAAATCGTCGCATTTTCTGTCGAAATCGTTGAGTATATTCTTTGCTTTATAACTTTGCGTATAATAGACATGTTCTTCAAGCATTGCTTTGAGAAGAAGCCTGTCTTCCGCTTTTTGGAGAGGAACAACGGCAACACTTGCGCTGTTACATCTTTTGGCTACTTCATTATGGGGGTCGTAAGCGTAGAGTACGCCGCCGCTCATACCTGCTGCCAAGTTATATCCACAACTACCTAAGTTTACAATAACTCCGCCTGTCATATACTCACAACCGTGATCGCTTATTCCTTCAACAACAGCATAGGCGCCACTGTTACGAACGGCGAAACGGTCGCCCGCTTTGCCGCAAATAAATGCCTTACCTGAAGTGGCGCCGTAAAGTGCCACGTTGCCAATGATGGAGAAATCTTGAAGATATGTTGCATACGGAGAGAAAGGAGCAATGGAAATTTTACCACCACAAAGCCCCTTGCCTATGTAATCGTTAGCATTTCCCTCAAGGTAAAGACTGAGCCCTTGAGGAGCAAAGGCACCGAAACTTTGCCCTGCCGTTCCTGTATAATGTATGCGAATAGCGTCATCTTCAAATTCTTTGTAGCTCAGAGCCATCATGCCTGCAATATCTGTTGCAACAGCTCTGTCCACGTTTTTGATTCTGCTATAGACTTCAATGGATTCATTATTGTCAATGGCGCTGCGGACTTTAGCATTAATTTCAACTTCCCAATCTGCAAATTCTACTTCATTTATGGCACGATGAAGACGCTTTGCGTATGGATGACGTTGCAAAAGTAATGACATATCTAATTTATGTGCTTTTTCAGGAAGATGAACTTCGTCCATTTCTAAAATATCTGCGCAGCCAATAAGTTCATCAACATTGGAAACACCTAATAAAGCCATGTGTTTACGCGTATCTTCCGCAATGAATTTAAGATAATTTTCTATATGCTCTGCAGTGCCGGGGAATTTTGCTCTCAGTTTATCGCTTTGTGTGCAGATACCCACAGGGCAAACACCTTTAAAGCATTGACGGCACATTATGCAACCCATAGCAATTAATAAGGATGTTCCGTAAAGAACTTCTTCCGCACCGAGCATAAAAGCAATGGCTACGTCACGACCTGACTGGATTAAACCGTCAACTTGCAGTGTCACCTTATGACGCATGGCATTGGCAATTAAAGCTTGATGCACTTCTGCAATGCCTAATTCCCAAGGTAATCCCACATGATAGATAGAAGATGCAGGAGCAGCGCCCGTGCCGCCGTCGTGTCCTGAAATACAAATGCTGTCCCCACCTGCTTTTACAACGCCAACGGCAACAGTGCCGATTCCAGCCTCAGCAACTAATTTGACCGATACTTTCATGCCTTTTTTGAGCTTTTTAATATCGAAAATGAGTTGCGCCAAATCCTCAATAGAATAAATATCATGGTGTGGAGGAGGCGATATCAAAGAAACGCCTGCCTGTGTGTGGCGAACCTTTGCAATATATTCTGTCACTTTATGACCAGGTAACTGACCGCCTTCACCCGGTTTTGCCCCTTGCGCTATCTTGATTTGAACTTCATCACCTGCGGCTAAATATTCCGCTGTTACACCGAATCTGCCCGACGCAATCTGGCGCACTCTTGAGCAAATATCTTTTGCACTGCCACGAGTAAGAGTACGAGCCACTTCTTCCCCACCCTCACCGCAGTTAGACTGTAATCCAAGATTATTGAAACCTTCTGCAATGCATTCGTGAGATTCTTGGCTCAAGGCACCAAGGGACATAGCCGCACTTACAAATCTTTTATAAATATTTTCAGTTGGTTCTACATTTTCAAGCGCAATGGAAGATGTTTCTTTATACTTCCACACCGAACGTAAAGTCACCCCACGAGACGCCGCAAGCAAATTTTCTTCGTATTTTTCATAATCTTTGAAATTGCCCGAAACAACAGCATCACGCAAGCCAGAACGCACAGTCTTTGACCATAAACGCTTATCAGCTTTTAGCACGTCCCCTGTTTTTTCAACGCAATAGGCATAGCGTGATTGGAATTCTTTATAAATATCTTCCAGTTGAACGCCGCCAATACGTGAATATGTACCCGTAAAATACGTATCGATGACAGAGGAATGGATACCAAGTACCTCAAAACATTGTGCGCCTGCAAAAGAAGAAAGCGTTGAAATTCCAAGTCTTCCGAATACTTTCAACAAACCTTTTTCAAGAGAATAATAATAGCGTTTTAGTGCTGTTTCGTAATCATACTCAGAGTTCACTTTACGGGCTTGAACATATTGATTAATGGCACTGTACGCACCAAATGGATAGATGGCATTGGCACCGAATGAAAGCAATAAGGCCATATGCATAACTTCATAAGCTTGACCTGTTTCTATAATAATATCACATTTATGACGCAATTTTTTACGAATTAAATCTTGGTGTACAGCCGCCACAGCCAACAAGGCTGGCATGGGCATGGTATCGCAAGATGCGTCTTTATCTGAAAAAATAAGTATACGTTTTCCGCTTAAGGCTGCTTTTTCTGCTGCATCACAAAGATTTGCCAATTTAGCTTCAAAAGCTGCAAAATCTGAAGTAAATGGAATGCTTATACTTAACTTTTCTGTAGGCACTTTAGTATTGGCCTCAATTTCGCTCATGGCTTTGGCATGAAGAAATGGATGGTCAAGATAGATATAATTGTCTAAGTCCTTGGGGTGTTGGAATAAATTAGCCTTACCACCTAAAACTGTTGCTAAAGACATGGACAATTTTTCGCGAATGGAGTCAATGGACGGATTGGTTACCTGAGCAAATAATTGTTTGAAATAGTTAAATAATGAGTGAGGTTTATGACTTAATACAGCCCAAGGAGTGTCAAGGCCCATAGCGGCGACAGGCTCTTCTTGCGCATTGACCATTGCTACTATGGTATGTTCACTCATTTTTTCGCAAAAGCAAAATAAGTCAAACCACTCAGATTTAGCTTGTGCAACTTCTGAAATATGGAAATCTTTTTCACCTGATAGAGTAATTTTCTTACTGTCCAATGCTCTTGAGTAGTCGTGAGCATGTATGATAGGCTCTTTGATTTCTTCATCAAAAAGAATTTTACCTTGTGCAAAATCTACCATCATAAGCGATCTGGGCGATAATTGACCGTGCTCTGTATAGCTGCCTTCAAACAAATCAAGCACGCCAACCTCTGATGATAAAATAATAATATTATCGTCAGTTACAGAATAGCGGCATGGTCTTAGCCCATTTCTGTCAAGGCTTGCGCCGATTTTACTGTGTCCGTCGGTGAAGACCATAGTTGTAGGGCCGTCCCAAGGTTCCATAAGCGGCATATGGTAGCTATAGAAATTATTTTTTTCTTTACTGCCGTAAAAATCCTCTGAAGTTGGTTCAGGAATCATGGTCATAATGGCGTGACTGAGATCATATCCGCCGTGCAAAAGTAATTCAAAAACATTATCAAAAGAACCTGAATCGCTGGAAGTGGGTTCGATGCAAGGAAGAACTTTTGCCAAATCTTCGCCAAGTTTCGCCGATGCAAGCCCCGTTTCCCTAATGGCCATCTGGGTTTTATTACTACGTATGGTGTTAATTTCGCCATTGTGCGCAACATGTCTGAAAGGCTGGCATAAATGCCATGATGGTTTGGTATTTGTGCTAAATCTTTCATGGAAAATAGCAAAGCTTACCGTAAAATTTTTGTCAGACAAATCAGTGTAAAAAGATCCAAGGTTTTTCCCCGGCAAAATTCCCTTATACACCACACTATAGGTTGATAAACTTGAAATATGAAATAAATTCAATGCTCTTGATTGTTTTGTAAG
>CAYJFR010000164.1:0-5407 GCA_964369335.1 uncultured Desulfovibrionaceae bacterium
GGGGTCTGGGGGAGGGAAAACTTTTTGGCGCTAGCAAAAGTTTTCCCTCCCCCAGTAGATTATTTACTATCTACTCAGCAAGAGTATCAAGGTGTAAAACATCCTTAGGCACTTCACCAGGACCGGGGATAAGGTAGGTTTCTGGGTTAAGGTTGTACCAGTTAAACCACATACTATAAATACCGTAATACTGCGCCATGGAAGCGTCCTTCATATTACCTTCCAAGGCGACCCCTGTGCTAAAATCCCATTGCGACTTGCTAGAAATATCTATGAGCTTTCCGTATTGCATAATGAAAAGAGAGGGCTTGTCCCACACTTGCCTGTTAAAAATACGCACCACATCAAGCGTTCTGTCATGGACAGCCAAGAGGGGCACATCTCCCAAAAAGAAATTCACCGCACCTTGCTTTTTCACATAGGCTATATCCACCGCAAGGCGATAATCGTTAAATTCAAGCCCCAAAACCTGCGCTTTATAAGGAAGACGCAAGTCAGCATATTCTACAGGAAAGGCTAACGTATCGTTGTCGTAGTAGGTGCCTGTCTTGAGATAATTGCCGTAGGGGTCGCGCCCATAGGCTTTACGACTCTTGGCAGGGGTGGCGAGCACGGGAACATCTTTATAAAAACGCTTGGCGGCGCCCCATGTAGTCCAAAACACAGGCACTTTAGCAAGCCCTCTGCCTGTGAGCGGCCCTTCAAAAGCCATACCCAAACCTTGCAACCAAAGACTGCCTGTATTGCGGTCAATGAGTACACTATTGCCACCATAAAGAGAACCTTGCACATCGAAAAAAAGATCAACGCCGTCCAGCGAGGTTTTATAGGCGGCTAAAGAGCCTGTAATGGGACAGTAAGTGACGGCGTAGGCATTTCTTCCCATAAGCTCGTTGGAAACTTGATGCCACACCATAGTACGCTGTGGATAAATGCGCGTGCCCTCTGGAAATTGCACCACAAAGACAGGCTCGTTGGGCTGTAAACTCAAGTCTGCGTCCAGCATACGAATAAAAGCGGGACGATAAAAAGAGCCAATGGCACCGTGAATAACGTCTGTTCCTACTAGCTTGTTGGAAATGGCGCTCAAAGCTTCAAGACTTTTGGGCACAGCAAAAGCTTTTGAGGGTAGAGTTAGAAGAAAGGTGAGTATAAAACCTAGAACAAGACTCAGAACAAATCCTAGAAAAAAAGGTGAGATGCGTTTTTTCTGCTGTGACATAACTACCTCTTTAGAGTAAATAATATACACTCATAAGAAAAAGCCCGTTGAAAACAGCAGGCTTGTCAATGCGTTGGAAGTGGTCAGTAGTAAGGCGCTTATCTGTTATGCGCCAATAAGGTCTCTGTTGAGCTGATCACTGAAAATATACTCGCGTAAAGCTTGCGGCCAAGCGCGAGGGGTTAAGCCCAGCTCTTGAGCCAATTTTTTGTTATTCAATACAGAAAAGTGAGGGCGCTTGGCTTTTTGCGGCCATTGACTAGAGGCTATAGGCTCAATATTACAAGTGATTTCCGCAATAGATAAAGCTTCACAGGCCAATTCATACCAAGAGGCGCGCCCACTGTTGACAGCATGAAAAACCCCTGTGAGATTTCTTTCTGCGGCAAGCCTGCTCCAATGGGCTAAGTCCATAGAGAAAGTGGGTGAGCCTATTTGGTCGTGTACCACACTGAGCTTTTCACATTCTTCTTGCTTTTGCATAATGGCAGAGACAAAATTTCTTCGCCCTGGGCCAAAGAGCCACGCAGTACGCAACACACAAGAATTGTCGGGGGCAATATTACGAACGGCTTCTTCTCCAGCCAGTTTACTGCGTCCGTACACAGAACAGGGGCTAGTGGGGCTGTCTTCTGTATAGTCTCTATCTTCGTTACCTGAAAAAACAAAATCTGTGCTGTAGTGAATGAGGTGTAAATTGTGTGTTTTTGCCATTTGCGCCAGGCCGGCAGGTAAGGCTCTGTTGAGAACGAAGGCTTGATTTTCATTGTCTTCCGCATCGTCTACTTGTGTCCACGCTACGGTATTAAAAATGTGTGTCGGTTTGTATTTTTTTATACAGCCTTCAATAAATGAGATATTTAAGAGGTCGCCGTCGTCCCGCCCTATGGGCTTAACGATCCACTGATTTGCCGATAAAACACGTGTAAGCGCTTGTCCAACTAAACCAGTGCGACCACCGAAAATAAGAGCTCTGTTTTCCATATGTATCTCCCTGATAGTAAACATAGTATATAGACCATAGTACCGTGGGTCAACTGTAAATTTTCCGAGTGAACATTTTGAATAAAGAGTAATTTGAGTATATTACTTCTCATGACAAAAGTATACATATTTTCTAGGAAATATCTCTATAGCGCCTTGCAAAATGGTATACAGAAGCGTATATTATGCTGATGAAAATAGGAATTTTATTGGCAGCTTTTGGTTCAAGCACCGCTCATGCCGAGCACACGCTCAGAGCCTTTGATAAAACTGTGCGGGAGCGTTTTCCGCAGGTGTCTGTGCGTTGGGCTTTTACCTCTTTGCTTATGCGAGAACGCCTTGCTAAAGCGCGTGTGAAGCGTGACTCTGTGCGTAAGGCTTTGGAAAAAATGCGTTTTGAAAAATATACGCATGTGGCAGTGCAGCCTTTACAAACCATCCCAGGCAGTGAACACCTTACCATTGTGGATGATGCGCACAATTTTATGACAGCGCATAAAGACTTTTCTGTATATGTGGGGGCGCCGCTTTTGCAAAGTGATGCCGATGTACTCACAGCGGCGCGCGCTGTGATACAGCATATTCCTGCCGAGCGCTTGCCTACGGAATCGGTGGTACTTATGGGGCACGGCGCTGTGCATCCGGCTGTGCAACGCTATGCAGACCTTGCGCAGGCTGTGCACGCTTTAGACGCACATGTGCATGTGGGAACTATGGACGGCGGAGTTATAGAGCTTGGGGACATTATGCCGCAATTACAAAAGGGTGAAAATGTCTGGCTTATGCCACTGCTTTCTGTCATAGGGCAGCACGCCCTTAAAGATATGGCGGGCAAGCAAAAATCTTCGTGGCGGCGACGTATTGAGGCAGAAGGATTTGCCTGTAAACCTGTATTGCACGGCTTGGCAGAATACGAAGGCTTTATGAATATTTGGTTGGCACATTTGCAAGAGGTTATGGATACATTAAAAGCACATTCTGGAGAGCATATATGCGAAACAACATCGTAATACTTTGGGTGATGGTGGCTTTAGTAAGCTTTGCACCTTGTGCTTTTGCCGCAGACGCTCAGAGATTTAACCCTTATTTACATGCAACATTGCCCTCAGAAACCTTAAAGGGCGAAAGTGCTAAAATGGCGCGCTCTTTGGGCGGAAAATCTTCTAGTCTACAGGACGAAGTCAAGTACAGAAAACAGTGGCAACAAGAAGTGTACCCTGTAGTTTTTGGCAATCCTCAATCCGCCCATGAAGTGCTGGTGTTTTTGGATTATGCCATACCAGCCTCACAGCATGTATGGGCGCATGTGGTACAGGCGGCGCAATATATGTCAGCTCAAGATGTGCACATAAGCGTTTTTGCCAGAAGCGCAGAGCCGTACGCCACAGAGCTTATGGGCGGCGGCATATGGATGGCATATTCTCACCCTACATATGCTTTGGATTATTATACGTATACCTTATCACGTTGGAATGGCGCTAAACAAGGGCTGGCGGCGCAAGGTATTCGCCGTCCCTTTGTGACAGAATACGATGCCACAGAAGGTAGGGAAGTACCTATTCTTTATGCTTATTTAGAGCGTGTAAAAGTTCCTAGTAATCAACACTTTACCATAGTAAAATACGCTTTTGATGCGGGGAATATTAATATGTATCAAGCCAATCTTGCGGCGCAACACTACGGTGTACAACATTTTCCTGCTGTGGTGGTTAATGGTAAGCGTATAGCTGACCCTAGTGCGCAGAATATTTTAAATGCCCTACGTTGATTTTTTTTTACTTAGCATATCTCATAAAAAATCCCTTCTTCATGATTGAGGAAGGGATTTTTTATATTCTATTGTGGAAAAATTAATCTTCCATTTCCAAACTACGCTGAGTAGCCGCTAGAACAGCGTCCACAATATTTCCACTAATGGCTGTGCGTTCCATATGGTTGATGCCCGCAATGGTTAGACCAGCAGGGGAGCACACATTGTCACGCAATTCTAACAGGCTTTGTGCTGAGGATTTTGCCATGCGCACCGAGCCGTCAAAGAGCTGTTCAACCATTTGGCGGGACTCGTCTCGCGTAAAGCCTAAGGTCACACCAGATTGCACTAAGGCATTCATAAGGTGAAAGGCATAGGCTGGGCCGGCACCAATGAGAGCGCTGAACTGGGCAAATTTATCTTCGCTCAATTCTAAACACATGCCAATGCCACGGAATAATCCGAGTATTTGCTCTTTGTGTTTGTCTGTTAGACGAGAATCTTCTAAGCAAAAAGCAAAAATTCCCGCACCCACAAGGGCTGGCGTGTTAGGCATACAACGCACAACGGCGCATTTATGTTGTACCCCTTCGCGCAATGTGCGCAAGCTCACCCCTGCCGCCACCGAAATAATGACTTTATCCGGAGTGAGTAGAGGAGCCATAAGCGGTAAAATCTTTTCCACTAAGTAAGGCTTTACCGCAAGAATGATGGTACTGCAGCTAATGACCATATGTTCAAGGTCTTTAGCCGCTTCAATATCCGCGCCTTGCAAGGCCGCAACGCTTTCAAGTTTGGTATCATATCCCATAAGCTTGAGCGTTTTGTTTTTTCTAAGGCCTAATAAAATAGCGGATCCCATATTGCCGCAGCCGATGCAGCCTATGGATAGTTGGTCAGTGTTCATAAGGTTTGAATCTCCAAAGAAGTAAAGAAGTACGCAATTTCAGACGCCGCCGTTTCTGGCGCGTCAGAACCATGTACAGAATTTTCCGTTTTATTTAAAGCAAATTTTTGACGGATAGTTCCTTCAGCCGCTTCCTCAGGATTGGTATTTCCCATAAGAGCGCGGTATGCAGTGATAGCATCATCCTTTGCAAGCACCATACATATAATAGGCCCTGAGCTCATATATTCTATTAAACGCGAGAAAAAGGGTTTTCCTTTATGTACGGCATAAAAGCCTTCGGCCTGTTTTGGGCTGAGGTGGAGCATTTTTATACCGCAAACTTGCAAGTCGGCATGTTGTATCATGGCTATAATGTCACCGCTTACATTTCGGCGTACAGCATCAGGTTTGATGATGGATAATGTGTATTGCATACGCTCTCCTAAACAAGGAATAGATTCCAAATAAAAGGTTAGTCGAATTTTACAGCTTTTTGATAGCATTCTTGGGTGAAAAATACAATGTCTAGGCCGTAGTTTGTTAAAAAAAGGAAATTTCTACA
>CAYJFR010000165.1:0-5321 GCA_964369335.1 uncultured Desulfovibrionaceae bacterium
CCCCACACCCCCCATCCTCCCAAAATGCGCTTTAATATTTTTGCTGGTGTATTTTTCTAAAAAATCCGCCAATAATGTGAAAAGCCGTATACAGAATACACTGTATACGGCTTTTTTTGTGTAAAATTTGCTTGTCTGCGAAAAAAAAGTAAAAAAAATAAATTTTTTTTTGCCCTATTTTTCGCCCTATTTCGCCCTGTTTTTTTTCTAGACTTTTTTTAACGTGCTTATCTTAAATACAAAACATACTTTATGAGTATTGTATTCCTCTATTATAACACTATAGAATTTCTAGACTTTTCTTTGCATCAAAATTTTATTTATGCCATAGTGGCGTTAATCGTTGTAAGAGCTTCATTTAATTTTGTGTAGTGACTGGTTGGAGCAAAGATTGACGCGCCATAAGGCCCAGTAAAATAGCACCAGCCTGCGCCACGTTCAGTGAATCAAAATTATTTTGCATGGGGATGTAAAGAAGCTGATGGCAACGTTTGGCAATGCCGGGACGCATGCCTTTGCCCTCATTACCCAGCACTAAGATAGCAGGGAGAGGGAGAGAGTCGGTAAAAGCATTGAGGGAATTTTGCTCCGCTTTCATACCGGTTCCAAGCAGGGTGAAGCCCATTTCTTCCGCTTCATCCAAGGCATGCCCTAAGTTGGTCACCTGACTTATGGGAAGATGTTCCAAAGCTCCCGCCGCCGCCTTTTTAGCCGCATCGCCTAAATAAGCGCTGTTGTGTTTAGGAAGGATAAGCCCCGCGCCGCCAAGGCTGTGCAGGGTGCGGGCGAGAGTTCCCACATTGCCAGGGTCTTGTACTTGGTCAAGAGCGACGATGAGAGGAAAGGTTGCTTGCAAGCCTTGTTGCAAAAGATCGCTGAGAGGTGTTTGCACCATAGCACCAAGACGGGCAATGACCCCTTGATGCTGAGAGCTGCACATACGGTCAAGGGCAATGCTTTCTACCAAAGAAAAGCGAATGCCATGAGCACGGCATATGTCGAGCATGAGCGAGGCCTCTTGGTGACGAAGACCTTTTTTTAAAAACAGTGTGTCCACGCGTTGCGGTTCTGTTTGGAGAAGTTCGAGTACAGGTTTTATGCCCGCCAAGAGAGGGGCTTTGGCTTCTGTAGAATTTTTCATAAAAACGTCCGTTTGGTTGGAATTTAAAGATGTTTCTAGGCATCATAAGAGGGGTGGTTATGTCAAGTAAAGTCTTTGAGAAGCAGAAAAAACATTTTGTACTTCCATTTTTGCCTATATTGTGTTGTATGCTGATGTTTCTTGCTGGTTGCGGCAGTAAAACAGTGTCCATAACACTTCCAGCAAAGCAGAATAAAGGTAATATTGCTGATGCAGAACTCACAGCAAAGCAAAAAGAAATTTTTTATAAAACAGGGCAACTTGATAAAGACCTGCCTAAAATAGCCTTGCCAGCCGTGGCAAAGCAATACAGTCACTTCCTTAACGGTGGTCGTAGAACCATGGAAATTTTTTCACAGCGCGCTGAAGATTATCTCGGACACGCTCGTAAAGTTTTTCGTGAAAAGGGTATGCCTGAAGAATTAGCGTATTTGGCCATTGTGGAAAGCGGCTATAAGCATACGGTAAAATCCCATGCCGGCGCCCTTGGAACATGGCAATTTATGCCTTATACAGGGAAGATATACGGTTTACGTCAAGATAAATGGCTTGACGAGCGCCTTGATCCTTATAAGTCTGTAGAAGCTGCCGCTACCTATTTAAAGCGTTTGCACAGCTATTTTGACGATTGGCTTCTTGCTGTAGCCGCCTATAATGCTGGCGAAGGAAAAATCGGCCGTGCTCTTGAAGCCACAGGCGCCAAAGACTTTTTCTCCTTGGTAGAGCGCAATCATACTTTAAGCCATAAAATGCAATTACGCACAGAAACTATGGTCTATGTACCTCGTTTCCTTGCCATGTGCAAAATTATGCGTAACCTTGAGCCTTTAGGCTTTGAATCTGTGGACCATAACCAAACCCCCTTACATGCTCGCATCACAGTACGCCCCAACACTAATTTGAAAGGTCTTGCCAAAGCAACGGGTACATCTTGGACTGAATTTCGCAGCATAAATTCTTTTCATAAGCGCTCTACCACACACAGCAAGTTCAGCACCTATGTGTATGTGCCTCAGCATGCTGTGAGCGCCGCTGAAATGTACGCTGCTAGTTCTGCCAGTCGCATGGTAGCAAGCGTTGCTCCTCGTAATGCAAAGATACATAAAGTAGTTTCTGGTGATACCCTCTCTGCCATTGCTGTTCGTCATGGCACCACCGTTGCCGCTCTCAGATCTGCCAACAAGCTTTCTGCTTCTTCAAAAATCCGTGTGGGGCAGGTGTTAACCTTACCTCAAAAGGGTAGGACAAATACTGTGGCTACTGCAAGCAATAGTCAGCGTAATAAAAGCAATACCCCTAAGCTTGTGTCATACACCGTTAAGCCTGGCGAAAGCTTGTCCACCATTGCCTATAGACATAATACCACTGTGGCGGTGCTTATGAAAAACAATGGTTTGAAAGACGCTTCTAAGGTGCGTATGGGACAAGTTATTAAAGTACCCGCTGGTGTCAAAACCGTGGCTACGAAGCGTTTCCATGTGGTGAAATACGGCGATACTGTGGGCGCCATTGCCTTACAATATGAGCTTTCCACAGCGGAATTGTTGAAAATCAATAAGAAAAAATCTTCCAATATTCGTGAAGGCGAAAAGTTGCTCGTTTCTATGAAGTAAACTTCTCATAAAATATTTCCTCTCCCCCCCTTTAAAAAGAGAAAAGCCTATGCTTTTCTCTTTTTTCTTTTTTTGCATATAAATAATGCAGAATATCTTGACGAAAAGCAAATTTTTCGCCATTTGTGAGAAATGGTGTGTGATGTGCAGGCACAAAAAAAGACAATTTTGCAGAAAAGCTTTACATAAGCAACTGCATACTGTATACAGTTTTCACGAGAAAAATAGTGATACTGTTTACAGCGTCACACACATATTCTAGGAGTTAACATGATAGATATAACTGTAGGTTTTGACGGAAATTTTGGTGAATATGGCGGGCAATATGTCCCTGATGCTTTAAAAGCGGCATTGAATGAAGTGGGCGCCGCCTTTTTGCAATATAAAGATGATCCACTTTTTATTGCTGAGCGTCAGCATTATATGAAGCATTATCAGGGGCGTGAAACTCCTGTATTTTTTTGTGAGCGTCTGACTGAAAAGTGCGGCGGGGCGCAAATTTGGTTGAAGCGCGAAGACTTAAATCACCTTGGCGCTCATAAGGTGAATAATACCGTTGGGCAGATTTTGCTTGCCAAACGCATGGGAAAAAAACGTATTATTGCAGAAACGGGCGCAGGACAGCACGGTGTGGCAACGGCGGCAACGGCGGCGCTTATGGGTATGGAATGCGTTATTTATATGGGGCAAAAAGATATTGAGCGCCAAAGGCTCAACGTGTTCCGTATGGAGATGATGGGGGCTAAGGTGGTAGCAGCTACTAAGGGCTATCAAGGGCTCAAGGACGCTGTGGACATGGCTATTGAAGACCTTGTACAAAATATGGATTCTACCTTTTACCTTTTGGGTTCTGCTGTAGGCCCATATCCTTACCCCGCTATGGTGGGCTACTTTCAATCGGTGGTTAGTGAAGAATCTCGCCGCCAAATGCAAGAAATTGCAGGAAAACTCCCTGACGCTGTTCTGGCATGTGTGGGCGGTGGTTCCAACGCTGTGGGCGCTTTTATGCACTATCTTAATGACAGTTCTGTACGTATTGTAGCTGTAGAACCTGGTGGACGCGGCACTGGATACGGCGAGCACGCGGCTTCTTTATGCTTGGGTAAACCTGCTGTAATTCATGGATATAAATCTTATGTTTTGTGCGATGAGCAAGGAGAGCCCAGCGCTGTACATTCTGTTTCTGCAGGTTTAGACTATCCTGGTGTCAGCCCTTTCCTTGCCTATTTGAAAGATAAAGAACGTATTGAATGCCAAAGCGTTACAGATAAAGAAGCCTTAGACGCGTTCTTTGCTCTTTCACGTACAGAAGGTATTCTGCCAGCTTTGGAATCTGCCCATGCGGTGGCGGCTGCCATGCGTCTTGCGCCAAGCTTGGCAAAGGATAAGGTGCTTTTGGTGAATCTTTCTGGGCGCGGTGATAAGGATGTGGCGCAGGTGGAAGCTATGGTTTCACAAGGTATATATGTGCCCAGTGCAGAATAAAACGCATCTCATTAAGTATCTTGTATCACTGAGCTAAATTTCTGCTTGGCGGTTAGAAGCTATTCAAAATACGTTATACGTAATTATGAGATAGCTTCTAACCTTTAACGTCATATCTTCTATCAGCACGGGGTTACGGTGCTTCGTTAAAATCTCTTCACTAACTTTTTACTTATAGCCTACCTGTCCAATACCTGTGGCTACTAGCGTAACGCGCAAGACGTCTCCAGCCTTTTCGTCAAAGACTACATTAAAAATGATATTAGCATCGGCACTAGCCTTTTTGTTAAATATTTCACCAATTTTATGAATTTCTTCATTGGAAATATCTTTAGAAGCTGTAATAGTGTACAATATAGCCTTGGCGTTCTTTAAAGAAACACCTTCCAAAAAAGGGCTGGTGATGGCTGCATGAGTTGCATCATGAGCACGGTTTTCGCCGCAGGCACTACCAAAACTCGTAAGAGCTGTACCAGATTCTTGCAAGATGGTGGTAACATCGGTAAAGTCAACGCCGACGATGCCATCATATGTAATTATCTCAGAAATACTCTTTATTGTGTAAAAAAGCGCATCGTTGGCCTTGCGCAATAACTCTGCTACAGAGATGTTTAGGTTAAGTCGCAATAAGCAATCATTGGAGATGGTGATAAGACAATCCACATGTTGACGCAATTCTTGCAAACCTACTTCTGAGGCTTTTTTACGTTTGTCCCCTTCAAAGGAGAAAGGCTTGGTCACTATTCCTACAGTAAAAGCGCCAAGTTCACGCGCTACTTGCGCAATGACAGGGCTTGCACCGGAACCTGTGCCACCGCCCATACTAGCAATGATAAAAACCATATCTGCACGTTCTAGTGCCTCTTTAGTGGCAGAAACACTTTCTAAGGCAGCTTTACGCCCTATTTCAAGATTAGCTCCGGTACTAAAACCTTGAATTATTTGTTTGCCTAGTTGTATTTGCTTGGGTGCAGTACTTTTATTTAAGCCCTGCACATCTGTATCTGCATAAATGAATGTTGCTTCGCGAAGGCCAGAAGTAATCATATTCTGTATGGCATTACCGCCGCCTCCGCCTACAC
>CAYJFR010000166.1:0-5311 GCA_964369335.1 uncultured Desulfovibrionaceae bacterium
CTCTTTAAAATCCACTTACATTTCACGCTATTGCTTAAATAAGTCGTCTTGCCCTTGAATTATAATTTATTTTTTCTGCGCTTGTGCTTCTTTACGTGCTTCATCCACAATGCGCTTTGCAAGCATATCTGCATCGCCAAGGCGTTTTGCCGTCAATGTTTTTTGCACAAACATCCCAATGCAAAGGCATATCAAGGCGACAACTGCCGCTATGCCCCATGTCATTGCATCCATTTACCTAATCCTCCTATAAAAACAGGTCATAACCCGATAAGCATCGGAAAGTATGCAGGCCATAAAGACACACATACTTTCCGTAGCATCAAATAAACACAAATGAGACAGTAGAGAGGAAAAGAAAACACGATACAATAAAACCACATGAGCGAAAGCCCATATGGTACTCATTGCATCTGCTTTATGCAGATTGCATAACGACTAGATAGGTAAATATACCTAAAAGAAAAAAATTATCCCCAGAACGCCGTGTAGAGAACCCGTTGCAGAACCTGATTTCTCAGGGGGACACCGCAACTTCAACGTTAGGCTTCCGCCACAGTGGGGGGCATGCTCACAGCTAAAGTTTTAGCATCCTATTTTATGCTTGTAAGGTCAGCAACGAACTAACAATCACAAACCCTCCAGGGATTTTTCTTAACATCATATCAATTTTTCTATCTTTGCAAGCATAGCGTCTAAGCGCTCTTCTGTACCGCCTAGCTGCTCATTTGCCTGTAATAAGTCGTCTGCAAGCCCCAATACAAGGAAAGTAAGTAAATACTCTTTACTTGTACGTCCCCCTTGAAGCCTCAACTTTTCAAATCGTTCTTCCACCAGCAGTCTAGCTTTTTCCACACGCTCAGGGGTAACCTCCGCGCGGAAAGATACTTCTAGTCCTAACAAGGTTAGCTTATATTCTTGCATGGTGTTCACAAATAGAATTCTAATCCAAGTCCTTCAAACGAGTTAACAAAGCGTCTACTCTTTGCAATACGTCGTCTTTTACTTGTGATTCTTGTGCCAGCAAGTCATTTAGCAACTGATTCTCTTCTCTCAGATTTTGCAACTGCTCTTGGAGCTCTGCAAGTTGAGAGTTACTATTTTGGAGAATCTGACCATTCTCTTCGCGAAGTCGTCCTATTTCTTGAACAAGACGGATAACGCGTTCTTCTAACAAATTGAGTATTTCCATAACTAAAAAATAACATCTCCTAGGCGTATTGGCAAGAGCTAGAAAGCATTTTTTGTATATATCCTGCCAAAAATATTTTTTTACTATTATATCAATATGTTAATTTTAAAATTATTTTTTGCGCGGCAAGATTTTAATGGGCGAACGAGCAACGCCTAATTGCCCTGCAGGAACATCTTTTGTCACAACAGAACCAGCGCCTATTAAAGCCCCTTCACCTATGGTTACAGGAGCCACCAAAGCGGTATTACTGCCTATGAAAGCATTCTCTCCAATAACGGTTTTAAATTTGTTTTTACCGTCGTAATTGCAGGTAATGGTACCAGCTCCAATATTGGCGCCTGCGCCCACAGTGGTGTCACCCACATAGCTCAAGTGGTTTACTTTGGCGCCTTTGCCCAAGGTGGCTTTTTTCATTTCCACAAAGTTACCTACTTTAGCCCCTTCTTCAAGTACAGCGCCAGGGCGAAGCCTTCCAAAAGGTCCTACGATAGCCTTTGTGCCCACACGGGCTTCTTGGATATGGCTAAAGTTTAAAATTTCAGCATAGCTTTCCACAATGGCATCACGCAACACGCAATGAGATTGCACTACAGCCCCTGCACCAATAACGCTTTTTCCGTAAATTTCGCAAGGTCCAAAAATTTCTGCGCCAGGCTCTATACGTACTTCAGCACCTAAAACCACATTGTGTGGTGAGTGGATAATGGCACCAGAAGCAAGAGCATCAGTAACCATTTTTCTACTCATAAGCTCTTCAGCGTGAATGAGTTCTTGTAAGGTATTCACACCCATAAGGTGCATACCGTCTTCTTCTGTATGTCCGCACAAAATGCCGCGCAGGCTATGCCCATGCTTTTTGGCAAGTTGTATAAGGTCAGTAATATAAAATTCACCGCTTTTATTTTTATTGGTCACCATAGGCAAAAGCTTTACCAAGGTTGGCACATAGAGCATATACATGCCAGCATTCACTTCCCCAGTGGGAAAGCCGTACATCTCTTCGCTATAATCTTTTGCTTCCACAATGGCTAGCACATCGCCGTTTTCTTCACCCACGCCGCCCACTTCACCAAGGCGCACCACGCGCCCATAGTCGTTGGCATAAGGCACTAAAATACTGGCAAAAGCCACTTCGGTACTGGCAATTTTATTTTCATGCACAGGGGCGAGAGCTTCGTCCATAAAATATCTTACCACATCAGTATTGAGTAAAGGTGTGTCACCATTGACCACAAGTACGTAGGATATTTTTTCTTTTACTAAGGTAGGTAAGGCTTGCATAAGAGCGTGCCCCGTACCTTTTTGCTCTGCTTGTAAAATACATTGCAATTTCTCATGAGCAAATGCAGCACGTATATCTTCCGCTTTGTGCCCTACGATGGTCCATATGGTTTCTCCAAAAATGGGGCGTAAAGCTCGCAGCACGTGCGCAAGAATAGGCTGCGCAAGCAGGTTTTGTAAAACCTTAGGCTTGTGCGAATTCATACGAGTTCCCTTGCCGGCTGCCAATATAAGTGCTGCATTCTTCATAATTTATACCTTATTCAGTATGTTGTAAAAATATAAGATTTCCTTCTTGCACATCTAAGGTCACCTTCTGACCGTGTAGAATTTCACTTGCGATAAGTTTGCGTGCCAAAGGTGTTTCCACATTGTGCTGTAAATAACGCTTCAAAGGGCGTGCTCCATACACAGGGTCATAGCCCCCTTCCGCTACGTAGAGACGTGCTGCTTCCGTTAAATCTAAGGTTATCTTGCGTTCTTCAAGTCTTACACGTAAGCGTGCTAAAAGTAAATCTACAATTTTTTCGATTTGAGTCAAGCTAAGCGGCGTAAATAACACAGTTTCGTCAATTCTGTTCAAAAACTCTGGCCTGAAGTACGTGCGCAATTCTTCTATAACCGCATTGCGCGTTGTTTCTGACAAAGCTCCCTTGGCGTCAATACCTTCAAGCATCAAGGGTGAACCTATATTGGACGTCATAATGATAATGCAATTACGAAAATCCACTGTACGCCCTTGGCTGTCTGTGAGGCGTCCGTCGTCCAAAAGCTGTAATAAGGTATTAAACACATCGGGGTGAGCTTTTTCAATTTCATCAAAAAGTACCACGGAATACGGTTTACGTCGTACAGCTTCGGTGAGCTGACCGCCTTCATCATAGCCCACATATCCCGGAGGCGCTCCCACAAGGCGAGCCACCGAGTGCTTTTCCATATACTCACTCATATCAAGGCGCACCATATTGTCTTCAGTGTCAAACAATGCCTCAGCCAAAGCCTTGCACAGCTCCGTCTTACCTACGCCTGTAGGCCCAAGGAAGAGGAAAGATCCTGTGGGACGCATGGGGTCAGAAAGCCCTGCCCGCGCACGGAGCACAGCGTCAGCCACAGCGCGCACGGCTTCTTCTTGTCCCACTACGCGCTCATGCAATTCGTCCCCAAGGCGCAAAAGTTTTTCGCGCTCAGATTCTAACAAGCGTGTTGTGGGTATGCCCGTCCAATGCCCTACGATGGCGGCAATATCTTCTGGACGCACCTCTTGCTTGAGCAAGCGTTGTTTGCCGTCATCGCCTTTTTCCGATTCTTGAAGCTGCTTTTCCAGCGCAGGCAAAATGGAATATTTCAATTCTGACGCGCGGTGAAGGTCAGCGGCACGCTCGGCTTGCTCCATAGCAAGGCGTGTTTGTTCGATGCGCTCTTTAATGGTGCGCACGCTGTCAATGGAGCCTTTTTCTGCTTCCCATTGCTCGCGCATAATACCTTGATGAACACGCAATTCTGCCAGTTCGCCCTCTAATTTTTGTAAGCGTTCCATGGAAGAAATATCGGTTTCACGGCGTAAAGCTTCGCGCTCAATTTCTAACTGCATAACCTTACGATTGGCGGCGTCAAGCTCTGCCGGCAAGGAATCGATTTCTGTACGAATCATGGCAGCCGCTTCGTCCACAAGGTCAATGGCTTTGTCTGGCAATTGCCTGTCACTGATATAGCGGTGTGAAAGGGTTACAGCTTCCACAATGGCAGAGTCGCTGATGCGTACGCCGTGATGCACTTCAAAGCGCGCTTTTAAGCCGCGCAAGATGGAAATAGTATCTTCCACTGTGGGTTCCTCCACCATAACAGGCTGGAAGCGGCGCTCAAGAGCAGGGTCTTTTTCAATATATTTTCTGTATTCATCTACCGTGGTAGCGCCCACGCAATGCAATTCGCCGCGTGCCAACATGGGCTTGAGCAAGTTGCTTGCATCCATAGCGCCGTCAGTCTTACCTGCGCCCACAATGGTATGTAATTCATCAATAAAAAGGATAATTTGCCCTTGAGATTTTTCCACCTCACCAAGCACAGCCTTAAGGCGTTCTTCAAATTCTCCGCGGTATTTTGCCCCCGCAATCAAAGAGCCCATATCCAAAGCGTACAAGGATTTGCCCTTGAGGCTTTCAGGCACGTCGCCGTTGACAATACGGTATGCCAGCCCTTCCACTATGGCTGTTTTACCCACGCCCGCTTCACCGATGAGTACAGGATTGTTCTTGGTGCGGCGTGATAAAATACGCACCACACGGCGGATTTCTTCTTCACGCCCGATGACAGGGTCCATCTTTCCTTGACGTGCGGCTTCCACCAAGTCACGCCCGTATTTGGACAAGGCTTCGAAGGTGTCTTCGGGATTGGCACTGGTCACACGAGCACCGCCGCGCAATTCTTCCATAGCCATGGTAAAGCGCGCTTTGGTAAGATTATATTCTTTCCACAGCATGCCCAAAGGCGTTGCTGGGGGTTGATCTGCTAAAGAGGCAAATAAATGGTCTACGCTGACATAGTCGTCTTTCATGCGCTTAGCTTCGCCTTCTGCGTCGGCAAGTACCTTAGCAAGGGCGCGCGTGATGACGATTTTGTCCATATCCATTCCTGCGCCAGAAGAACTCGTCACCGAGGGGCGTTTGCTCAACAAATTTTGCAAAGCCACTTCCAAGGCGCGCACTTGAATGCCCATATGTTCTAAAATGCGTGGAACAATGCCTTGTTCTTGTGTTATAAGGGCTAAGGCTAAATGCTCCACATCGCTTTCTTGATGCTTAAAACCAGCAGCAAGGCTTTGAGCTTCCGTGATGG
>CAYJFR010000167.1:0-5275 GCA_964369335.1 uncultured Desulfovibrionaceae bacterium
TGTTCTGCCAAGCTTTTTTGCTGACGTATAAGCGCAAGCCCTTCCTCAAGAGTTTTTTGGGTGAGGCTTAATTCATCGTATTGCGCGCATTCTTGTTTCAAGGTTTGAATTTCTTTTTGCACGCGCTCAAGATTTTTTAAGGTATCATTAATATAAGGAGCGGAACCTTTGGCTTTGAAGAGCTTTTCCATGTTAGTTTCCAGCTCTTTGAGCACCGTACCAGGAGAACGTAAGCCCATGCCAAAACTGGCGCCGTATAAAGCATGGCGTACGCCTTCGTCTTTGAGGCTGTCAAAAACCTGCAATTCCGTCAAAGAAAAGCCAAAAACATTGCGGTACACATCGCGCGTAATGCCAGATAAGAGCCCGTCAAGTAAGGTACTGTCCAACACATTACCCTGTGCGTCGCTTATGGTGAGGGTATCGCGCCCCTTATCTGGGCGGCGTGTTATATGCACAAGTCCGCGATCTTCTAAGTGTATACCCAAGGAGCCGCCAGCTTGTCCCGTTTTTCCAGGGAAAACACGCGCGTATTGACGTTCTTGTGCCTCTTTACTGCGTGCATGCGGGTAGCCTGTGAGCATGGTACGGAAAAACTCCAAGCAGGTGGACTTACCAGCTTCGTTTTTTCCTAAAAAGATTGTGAGCCCTTCAGATAAGCCCTCTACGCCTATTTGTGAAAAGACGCCAAAATTATCTATATGAAAAGATTGAATATACATTACTTGCTCTCCATCATATCCGCACATAAACGCGCCGCATCTTCAAGTATCTTGGTCATTTCTTCTTCTGTGGGCTTTGTTAAAACTGTTTTGGCACGTGTATGCCCAAAAAGGGGCGCTAAGGCACGCTCTACAAATTTTTTTCCGTCCTGAGTGTCTTCTTGTAAGGTAGCGTGCAAACGCAAAGTTTCGCCGAGCAAGTCGTCTCTTTTAACAAGCTCTTCCAACAAAAGAAGAGGCGTTGTTTCCATAACAATATCTTTGAGCCACACAATGGGTTGCTGTTTGGTAAAGCTTTGATTTTGTTGTATACGTTGGGTCAACTCCGTACACGCTTCTGTATAACGTAATGTGGCGTCAAGAGTAGTGTGCCCTTGCAAACAGACGCGCACCATAATAGCTTGAGTCTGAGCCTGCGCCGCTGTGCTCAGTTCTTCAAGAGCTTCAATAATACGCTCTTCTACTTGCGTTATATGAGCCACTTCCTCTAGGGAAAGAGTCACTTGTTCCCACACCACAGAGCTTAAAGGGTGAAACTCTTCGTGTATGCTAAAGGGCGGCGTAGCGCCAGAAGAGGCGGGCTGTGCTGTCACCATATAACAGCCGCGCACACCTTGTTCATTGATATGCAAGCCTTGCGTATTGCCAGAATACGCCACAAAAGGATATGGGCTCAATACAGCTTTTTGGTGCACATGCCCCAAAGCCCAAGCGTCTAAACCTGTATTGTGCAAGTCCGCCACAGAACACGGCGCGTACCTGTCGGCATCAGGCATACTTTCCACAGCACAATGCAACACGCCAAGCTGAAACACGTCAGCATGTTCGCCGCCAAGACGAGAAAAAGCCTTAGCTAAATTGCGTGATTCGCGATTATTGGTGTGGCTTATGCCGTGAATGATAGCAAGGGCGTGTTCAGAAAAGCTTTCTTCTTCTGTTTCACGGCGTGCGGACATAAGCACATGGCTGTGTACATCACCTTGAAAAATATGGGTATTATCAGGCCATTCTATCATTTGTAAACGTGAGCATAAGGGGTCGTGATTACCGTGCACAATATATACGGGAATATGACTTTGCGATAGGCGAACACAGGCGTCGCGCAAAGCTAATTGCGCCTTGAGGCTTTGGTCTTCTTCATTATAAATATCGCCTGCAAGCACGAGAAAATCTGGCTTTTCGCGTTCACACAGGTTCACAAGACGGTCTAAAGCTGTGAAAGTGGCGGTGGTGAGTATATGTTCTAACTCACTGGGTAAAGAAGCATTTTGCCGACGCAAGCCTTTAAACGATGCATCTAAATGCACATCGGCAGCATGTATATAGCGCACGGGAAACATAGACGTTTTCCTCCCTTGAAATCAAATGGACACAATATCACGTCCTGTCACAAAAATAGTGATAAGGCTAAAAAAATACCGCCCGACAGACAACAAAGTGTAAAGGCGGTAATAAAAAGTATTCACGAAAATTCTAGAAGCTTTCCCAAAAAAAGCAAGTCTTTTGCTTTTACAGCGCAAATAAAAACGCCTTCAAAAGAAGGCGTCATATACATAAGGATGAAAATGTTTTTTTATCTTCGTTTTTCTTTTAAAACGAGACATTCGTCATACAGCGCTTTCATACGCATATCTTCAGGGTCAGCTATGACCCCTTTAGAAAGATAAGGAAAAGCACGACGCGGCGCTTCAGCTTGCATGAGCGCTTTACCAATCAAAAAAAACAGCGCGTGTTCGTCTTTATAATGGGTGAGTGCCTCATTAAAATAATAGTCTGCTTCTGAAAAATCTTTGATAACAAGCTTTCTTTTGCCTTCATTAAAGGCAATATCCAGCTTGACCTTACGTGCAATGGCTGTGGCAAAATCTTCTTCTTTTCCTGCGGCAAGAATTTTATACGCTCGCGCCAAAGGCACAAGTAAGCTTTGCTCTTCGCCTGTTTTGAAAATAATAGGTGCGCCGAGGGCTTCTACTACAAGTCTGTCTTGCCCTATTAATTGCACTAATTCGCGTAAATTACTTGAAAGTTCTAAAGGATAGGGGGTATTTCCCATGCCTTTTATGGCTGTCACAAGATTACCGATGGCGTCCACAGTTTTCATTCTATTATACGCCATTCGAGCGCGCATTGTAATTTCTAAAGCTTTTTTAGCATCCATAGGGGTATCCAGAAGGAAAAAGTTTTTATGTTGTGTATACCATTGAAAAAGCACTGTGCAACATGTTCATAAGCATAGAAAAAACTCCGCTTTTCGTCAAGTGTGAGCTTGCGCCAAAAGGCACGGTACACAGCATTGACCTTAGACGCGCTCTTTGCTACAAAAGCTTTTTAATGACAAAGGGATAGTTATGGCTCGAATTCTTTACGGCATACACGGAACAGGGCATGGACATGCCATGCGTGGCCTTACCATTGCAAGGCAGTTACAGCAACACGAATTTCTTTTTGTTGCCAATGATGATGCATTGCGCATTTTACAGCCGGAGTTTAACACCTATTCTTTGCCAAACCTAGGAACAGTTTTCAAAAATTATAAAGTAGATATGGCGGCAACCATCACACGCGCCATCCCTACCTTATGGCACAGAGAAAAATACATTCAAGAAACGGTAAAACTTATTGAAAAGTTTAAGCCTGATGTGTGCATGACAGATTTGGAATACTTTGTTCCTCGCGCCGCAGAACGCGTCGGCTTGCCCTGTCTCACCCTTGACCATCAGCACGTTATTACCTGCTGTGAGCACCATTTACCGCGCGATATGCTTTTTGACTATTTTGTGCAAGGCTTGACGCCTAAGTATTTGTTTCGCCCCACAGAACAGAATCTTATAGTGTCCTTTTACGCTCCGCCCGTTAAAAAAGCCTACGCGGCGCGTGTTGTTCCGCCCATTTTACGTGACGGCGTTTTGCAAGCCTCACCTCGTGACGATGGGCACGTTATTGTGTATCAGAGTAATTCTACGCACCGTTCCTTGGTGGATTTCTTACGCACTGCCACGGACAGGACTTGCTATGTTTTTGGCTATCAAAACCAAGAAGGGCAGGAAGGTAATGTTATCTTTAAGAAAAAATCCGAAGAAGCTTTTTTGGAGTTGTTAGAAGGAGCCAGTTACGTTATTCAAGGCGGCGGGCACACCCTGATGACGGAATCCTTACACCTTGGGAAGCCTATTTTGACTTTGCCTATTATGGCTATGGTGGAACAGCGCTTCAACGCCCTCTATATTGAGAAATTGGGCTTTGGTAAACAGGCTAATATGTTACATTTAGACAAAAAACTCTTGCAAAATTTTGAAGATGACTTACCATATTTTAAGAAGAATATTGCGCAGCACAATTTTTGCGGCAATGATACTGTTTTCTCACTTGTAGACGCCTTTATCTGCACTGGCCGCCTCGAGCTGCATTAAGAACACAACTTCTTTTGTTCCTTGGAGAATAAAAATGACCACAAAAGTAATTGTCGACGCCTTTACTCAATCTGTAATACATGTCCTTGGCTCTATGACTCTAAGCTCTCCTGAACCTGGTGACGCTTTTGAAAAACCTGACTACATAGCCTATGGTGATATTTCTGCCATAGTGACTGTATTTGATGCGGAAAAGAAAATTGCCAGTGTATCCGTGACCTTCTCACGCGAAGCTGCCGTATCTATGGCTCAAGATGCCTTGGGTGAGCTTGAGGATGAAGAAAATGATGCCAAGGAAATGGTTGGCGAAATCATGAATATTCTTTCGGGTGATGCTCGCCGCCGTCTCTCTGATGCGGGGTTAACCCTCAGCGGAAGCACTCCTACTTTCATTCTTGGTCCCAATCATAAAATTATTCACCCCACAGGTAATAAGACTACAGCCATACCTTTCACCTTACCTACGGGATTTTGCGTTATAGAATTCAACTTTGAAAGCTTTATAACAGAAGAGTAGTAATGCTTTTTAACTCGCAAAAAAAGGACGTGGTCTTAGGGGACTATGTCCTTTTTTTACGTTTGCAATGTGTCTGTATTGCTCAAAAGAGCGCTCTTTAGTTAGTGTGCTGATTGTGGTAAGTTTTACTTCTCGCCATCAAACATACTCAGAGGCTTACAGCAGACTATGTGTACCAAAAAAAGAAGAAGTAATATCAAAATAAAAGGAGATATATATGATCAGAAAAGCAGAAGATGTGACCGTTGGACAGGTGGAAAAAGCGCGTGGCGGCAACGGCGTTATGGAAACATATACTTTGCTGGAGATGGATGAGTTTTGTGAAAAAGGGCGTATGTTTAACCGCGCCATGTTAAGCCCAGGCTCATCCGTGGGCTATCATATACATACAGGTGATTTTGAAACCTATTATATCCTTTCTGGTGAAGGGGTGTATAATGACAATGGTACAGAGGTTGCTGTGAAAGCGGGAGACGTGCTTATCTGTAAAGAAGGTGAAGGGCACGGGCTTGCCAATACAGGTACAGAAGACTTGCACTTTATAGCGCTTATTTTATATGCCTAACTTTATGTATATTTATGATAATGAATTTGACTGTCGTTGAATTTCATTATAAAATAACTAA
>CAYJFR010000168.1:0-5238 GCA_964369335.1 uncultured Desulfovibrionaceae bacterium
CTAAAGACTGAATATATTGTTGATGTTCTGCTTGGACATTAAGATTTTGTTCGTTACTCTGACTCATGTACTACCCCATACACAGCTTCTTTAAGTTTATCATGAAGATAGGACTGAACTTCCGCAAGGCTCACTTTGGCTTGTTCGCTGCTATCCATGTTTTTTACAGTCACACTTTCTGTATTGATTTCGTCTTCGCCTATAATGAGAGCAAAACGGGCATTGGATTTGCCAGCTTGGCGCATTTGGCTTTTAAAAGATCCGCCATTGTGTGAAAAATCACCAACAAAACCGGAATGGCGTAAAATAGTTGACATTATAAAAGCCATATTGGAAGCTTTTTCTTCTTCGCTAAACACTAAAAAGAAATGTGGTCTCAGCTTAGGTTGCTCAGGAATGAGCATGGCAAGACGCTCCATACCGCACGCAAAACCAATACCCGGTACATCTGGGCCGCCCAGCTGCTTTACTAAGCCGTCATAACGACCACCACCAGCAATGGAAGTTTGTGCTCCCACACCTTGCGACACCACTTCAAAAGTTGTGCGGCAATAATAATCTAAACCACGTACAAGACGCGGATTTAAGACTAATTTAATGCTGTCTTTATAATCAAGCAATTTAATAACTTGAGCAAAATCACTGGAGCAAGAATCACACACATGCTCAGGTAATTGTGGCGCTTTAGCTGTATGTTCTTTACAGCTAGGCACTTTACAATCAAGCACACGCAAAGGGTTTGTTTCCACACGGCGGCGGCAATCTTCACACAAAACATCTTGGTCAAGCTCACGCAAATATTGCGTTAATAAAGCTTTGTATTGTGGTCTACACTCAGCGCAACCAAGGGTATTGATTTGGATTTCAAAATCTTTAATACCGATTTCTTCCAGAAAATTACTCAGCATAATAATAACATCAGCATCACTTCTAGGATGCGATGTTCCTAAGCATTCGCAATTTATTTGATGGAATTGACGCATGCGCCCTTTTTGTGGTCTTTCGTAACGAAACATGGGACCCATGGTATACATTTTACTCACAGGTTCCACATTATGGCGCTTACTTTGGATATAGGCACGCATAACACCGGCAGTAGCTTCGGGACGAAGAGTTAAAGAGCGGTCTTTTCTGTCTGAAAAAGTATACATTTCTTTTTGCACAACATCGGTTTCAGTACCGATACCGCGACAAAAAAGCTCAGTAAATTCCATGATGGGTGTGCGTAGTTCTTCATAGCCATAACGCTGAAAAACTCTGCGCGCCGCTTCTTCAATAAAGGAAAAAGCGTCACTTTGCGGAGAAAACAAATCCGCAAAACCTTTGATACTTTGCGTAGTCATAAATTCAAATCCCTTCCTATTCTGCCGGTATTTATAAAATAAAGTATTGAACCTACAAAGAATGTAGGCTCAATACAAAATTTATGGAAAAAAATGTTTAGCGCTTCATACAACCCGAAGAGCATACCTCACGAGACGCGGCACATTCTACAGGATATTCTCCCGTAAAGCAGGCTGTACAGTAATGGTCTTCGTGATTCACAGAGCGTAAAAGCCCTTCTATAGTTAAATAGTGTATAGAGTCAACATTTAGTAATTGTGTAATTTCCTCCAAGGTATGCGTTGCCGCTATTAAATCCTTGGGTGAAGCAAAGTCAATGCCATAAAAACACGGATATTTTACAGGCGGGCAAGAAATACGGATATGTACTTCTTTAGCACCAAGTTCACGCAATTTTTTCACACGCGTGATCATGGTTGTGCCTCGTACTATGGAATCGTCCACAATGCAAATTTTCTTGCCTTCAATCATTTCCCTTACAGGATTGATTTTAATACGCACACCAAAGTTACGCATATTTTGCGAAGGTTGGATAAAGGTACGCCCCACATAGTGGTTACGGATCATGGCGTGCTCATAAGGCAACTCTGCACATTGGGCAAAACCTACAGCAGAATACACACCAGAATCAGGAAATGGCATAACAAAATCCACATCGGGAATAGATTCATGCGCCAATTGCCAGCCCATGCGCTTACGACACGAATACACGGTTTCATCAAAAACTATGGAGTCAGGACGGGCAAAGTACACCAATTCAAAAATACATTGCTTAGGCGTGGCAGGTTTAGGCAAGAAGTAGGAAAAAATAGTTTCACAGCGTAATTCTTTTCCCTCTACTAGAATAAGCTCACCAGGATTTACAGAACGGATATATTCCGCTTCTAGCAAGTCAAAAGCGCATGTTTCAGAAGCAAAGACATAGGAATCACCTAATTTTGCTATGCTTAATGGATGAAAACCGTGAGGATCACGTATAGCGGCCATTTTTCCGTCCACCAAAACCAAGAGACAGTACGCCCCACGCACTTTAGAACAAACTTCGCGCAAAGCGTCTTCTAAAGAGCGGGTACGCATGGCACGTACCAAAAGATGTACAAAAACTTCTGAGTCAGTAGTGGTTTGAAAAATAGCGCCTTGGTCTTCCAATTCTGAACGCAATTCTTGTGTATTTACAAGGTTACCATTATGCGCAAGGGCTATTTGTGAGCCTTTAAAATTGACCACAAAAGGCTGTGCATTACGCACAAAGGAAACACCTGTAGTGCTATAACGCACATGCCCTATGGCTGTATTTCCCTTGAGGCTGACAAAATCTTGCTCACGAAAAATATCCGGCACTAAACCCATGCCACGCTGTTCATGTAATTTTTCACCATCCCACGTAACAATGCCGGCACTCTCTTGCCCTCTGTGCTGTTGTGCATAAAGTCCAAAATACGATAAACGCGCAGCTTCTTCGTGATCAGATATGCCAATTAAGCCACAATCGTGATGAATCATGTAAACACCTCTGTGCCATCAAAAAGATGTCACTATTTAATTTTTCCTAATTTTTTTACGGCAGCTATGCGCTGTTCTATGACAGCGTCATTTCCATAATGCTCTTTTGCCAATTCAAAATAACGCAATGCGTCTTCATATTTTTTTTGTTGTTCTAACATATCTGCATACAAAAAAGCCGCTTGAGCCATAAAATATACGTCTAACTCTGCATCAAGCACGTCAACTATATAGCTATTAGCCTGCTCAAGTTGCCCTTTTCCAGCATATAAATCAGCTAAATTGTATTTACAAAAAGCGGCGTCCTCTTTTGGAATATCCAAGACTAAACAATTATGCAAAACTTCCTCAGCAGCAGCAAAGTCACCGCGTGCAAAGTACAAGTTCAATAATCTTTTATAGGCTTGAAAAGATTCCTTGGGGCTTAAATGACGCTGTAAAGCGTATTTTTCCCACGCCGCTATACTGTCTTCTATGGAGCCATAGGTGTCTTTTACTAAAGCGATTTGCCCTAAAATAAATTTTTTCTTCTCCGCATCATCTCCATAATCATTTAACATATCCGTAAGATACGTTAATAATACTTCTGGATATATGGGAGTTTTATGGCTTACAGTAATAAGCATAAGCCACGCATACCAACTTTTGTCCAAATCTATTTCATTTCGTAAATAATCACGAAGTAAAAGTTCGGCTTTACTCCAATTTTTTTCATGAGTCGCCTCATGAATAGCATACACAGCATCCTTTTTTTGCTGCACATCATATGCAGCAAAAAGGATGCTAAAGCTTAGTAAAAAAAAGCATATTTTTAAGATTAAGCGCAAATTTAATCCTCTGTTTCATCCACACTCTCTGTATGGGATGTATCTGCCTCTGAGGCAGGATTGAGTTCTATCTCCTCAGATATAACTCCTTTTACGCTGTCGTCTACTATTGCAATGTCATCATCGTCCATTTCGCTTTTGCGAGCGCCGCCTTCATCCACACGGTCAAAGCCTACCACGGTAGCGCCATTGTCCATACGCACTAACATAACACCCATAGTAGCACGCCCTTTGGAACGTACATCTTCTACGCCTATACGTACAATTTTATTGGCAGAAGTGAGTAAAACAAGACCGTCGTCATCGCGCACAGGCATAGCGCCTACCACTTGCCCTGTTTTAGATGTGACTTTAAAGTTAATAATACCTTTGCCACCGCGAGATTGGGCGCGGTATAAATCCACACGGGTACGCTTGCCAAAACCATTGCTGGAAATGGACATTATTTCTGTTGTTTGGTCGTCTTGTTTCAAAATAACACAAGCAACAACAGCGTCATCTCTGCGTAAAGCTACACCTTTCACACCAGTAGCAGAACGACCCATAGGACGAATATCATGGCAAGAGAAGCGTATGGAAAATCCGTTGGCTGTGGCTAAGACTATATGTGTGTCTTCTCTGATGGGACGTACTACTACAAGTTCGTCATCATCTTTCAAGCCCACAGCAATAAGCCCTGTTTTACGGCATTTGGCATACAAGGAAGCAGATGAGCGCTTGACCATGCCGCGACGCGTTACAAAGAGGAAATACTTATCTTCTGCAAATTCACGTACAGAAAGCACCGTAGTGACCCACTCATTTTCTTCCATAGGTACCAAGTTAGCTATATGCATACCCTTAGCAGTACGACTACCTTCGGGTATTTGGTGCACCTTAAGTTGATGCATACGCCCTTTATTGGTGAAAAGAAGCAAGTATTGATGATTGGTTGTGGTCAAAAATTCTTGTACATAATCATCATCAGAAGTGTGCAATGCCGCAATACCTTTGCCACCGCGTTTTTGCTGTTGATAATTATCTAAGGTGGTACGTTTCATATAGCCACGGCGTGAAAGGGTAAAGACCACTTCTTCATCAGGGATAAGGTCTTCAATATCAATGCCCGTAAGTTCATCTACAAGCACCTCTGTACGGCGCTTGGTGCTGAAGGTGTCACGAATATGTGTGATTTCGTCACGAATAACCGTACGTAACACTTCCACATTACCCAAAATAGATTGGAAATATTCTATTTTCTGCAATATGTCATTGTATTCACTCATAAGCTCATCACGTTGCAAACCAGTAAGACGTTGCAAGCGCATATCAAGAATAGCCTTGGCTTGAATTTCCGTTAAGCTAAAGCGTTCTATAAGGCGTGTACGTGCTTCTTCTGGTGTGCCAGATGAACGAATAAGCGCCACAATTTCGTCAATATTATCTAAAGCAGTACGCAAGCCTTCTAAAATATGTGCACGGGCTTCAGCTTTGGCAAGGTCATAGCGTGTTCTGCGGATAATAACATCACGTCTGTGTTCTAAGAAGCAACGCAATGCGGATTTTAGATTGAGCAGTTGCGGTC
>CAYJFR010000169.1:0-5223 GCA_964369335.1 uncultured Desulfovibrionaceae bacterium
TGGAAATCGGACACCCAGCACGCGGAATTTATACTTTTTGTGGGCGCTAATCCCTTTGAAGCCAATTATGGCCCCACCATGCGCGCGGGGAAGATTACGCAGAATGTAGCACAGGGCAAACAGCGTATAGCCGTAGTCGACCCACGCTTGTCTAAAACCGCCGCTCGCGCGTGGAAATGGATTCCCGTAGAACCTCATGGGGTGGGGGCTTTGGGTATGGGCATGTTGCGTTGCATTTTAGAGCAACACCGCTATGACGCACGTTATCTTGCCAATTGCACCAAGGGCGCGGCTATGGCAGATAATGAACCTACATGGAGCCAAGGGGCGTGGCTGGTAAAGATGCGTTCTGACGGAACGCCGGGTTCTTTATTGCGTGCGTCGGATTTGGGCATAGCTGTAGAAAAGCGTTCCTGTTCAGGTGACTCTTCAAAAACATGGGATTTTGACGCTTTTGTTGCCTTTCATAAGGGTGAATGCCTATGTTTTGACCCTAACGACACACAAGCTCAAGTGCATGGTGAGCTTTTTGTGGACACAGAAATACAGGGGCACAGCGTTAAAAGTGTGCTACAAATATATAAAGAAGCGGCTCAAGAAAAAAGCTTAGAGCAATGGGCAAAGCAGGCTGGAACCACTGCTCAAGAAATTCAGGCTTTGGCCCATGAATTTACCGCTCATGGCAAAAAAGCTGTCATAGATGTGCACCGTGGGCTTTCACAGCACACCAACGGATTTTATAATGTGGCTTTGTGGATGACGCTGAATGTGCTTATAGGGAATATGGATTGGAAAGGTGGGCTTTCTTCTGCCAGTACCTATGACACAAGCGGCAAATATGCGCCTGATGAATTTTCTATAACACAGGGGGACACACTCACGCCTTGGGGTATTTCTCTTATTCGTCACGGTGCGCAGTATGAAAAAAGTACCTTATTCACGGGATACCCTTCTAAGCGTGTGTGGTTTCCTTTTGCCAGTGATATTTATCAAGAGATTATCCCCAGCGCTGGAGACGGCTACCCTTACCCCATAAAAGCACTTTTTTTGTATATGGCAGCGCCTACCTATTCTTTACCGGCAGGGCAAATCCTTATAAATATTCTTTCTGACCCGCAAAAAATACCCTTGGTGGTGGCTTCGGATATGGTTGTGGGAGAAACGAGCCTGTACGCAGATTATATTTTCCCTGATGTGAGTTATTTGGAACGGTGGGAGTTTTCTGGTTCGCATCCGTCCCAAGTATGCAAGGTGGCGCCTGTGCGTCAACCTGTGGCGGCGCCGCTGACGGATACGGTGACAGTATTCGGACAAGATATGCCCATCACATGGGAAGCCACCTTATTGGCTTTGGCGGAATATATGCAACTGCCTTGTTTTGGGCAACACGGTTTTGGGCAAAATATGCCTTTGAAGCGTGAAGAAGACATGTATTTGCGTATGGTTGCCAGTATAGCTTATGGTGAAAATGCGGACGGCTCACAAAAAGTAGTTGCCGCCAGTGCTGAAGAGATGCGTCTTTTTGAGCAAGGGCGTCGTCATTTACCCCCAAGTGTTTTTGATGTACAGCGCTGGAAGGCTGTTGTGGGGGGGGATATGTGGCGGCATGTGGTAACGGTGTTGAATCGCGGTGGGCGTTTTCAAAATTTAGATGATGCCTACACGGAGAAACATTTGACCAATACTTACGGTAAGATGGTGGGGATATACTTTGATACCTTTACAAAAACGCTACACTCCATGACGGGTAAGCCTTATGTGGCGTATGGCTGTGCTTTACCAAGCCCCACAGATTGCTTGGGGCAAGTTTTAGATGATAGGGCACAAGGCTATGATTTAACGCTTATCAGTTATAAAACCATAAGCCAGTGTAAAAGCCGCACCTCGGGCAATACATGGTTGCGAGCCATAGAAAAAGAGAATTTTGTGGAAATTGCCGCCAGTGACGCGGCACGTTTGGGTATTGCAGAGGGCGATACGGTGAAAATTGTGTCTGCCAGTAATGTAGAGGGGCTTTGGCACTTGGGCAATGGACGCGTGCGCCCCATTATGGGCAAAGCTAAAATACTGCAAGGTCTACGCCCTGAGGTGGTGGCTTTTAGTCATGGTTATGGGCAAAACGCTAATGGCGCTGTGGATATGCTTATTGACGGTAAACTCATACAAAGCGACACACGCCGCGCCGTGGGTATAAGCGCCAATGCCGCCATGCGTGTTGACCCTGTGCTCAAAAATACCTGCCTAGAAGATACGGTGGGCGGCTCTGCTGTCTTTTATCAAACCTTTGTGAGAGTTGTTAAAGTTTTTAAGGAAGATGAGTGCGCTTTAAGCTAAGGGCAAAGCACCTATGAAAACCACGCAAAAAACGAAAGAAGCCCAATGATACATGCAGTATAGTTAAAGGAGCGTTTGGCATTATGCAAGAGCGTTTTCTTGGTGTAGTCATGCCTCTCCTCAGCAAAGGGGAATACTACTTGAAATTCAATAAAAAACAGTAAAAACATAATAAGCAGTCCCACAACTACACTAAATATAATGAAAATCACATTATTTTCTTTGGTTTGAGAAAGCATTTTTTCCATGTTTACTTCGCCCGCTTGCACTGTGTGCGTAGAAGCATCGTCATCTTCATCCACAAAAAGATGTAAAGAATTGCCTTTTAGCGTAGCAAAAAAGCTGACAAATTGTTCGGGAGTGTACGAGTAGCTTATACGAAGATCTCCCGCACGTGGATTGCTCATATCCAAGCCTAAAAATAATGTGTTTTTATCCCAAGCAGTGGCTAATGGTGCGCCCTCCGAAGTACTGTTTTGGGAAAAATAGGCTTGCACACTCTCACTTTTCACCCCCAATGTACTGGCATGACGTAGAATTTTTTCTTTCGCTTCTTGCAAAAGCTTTGGAGTGACATGAAGCGAAAAATCGTGCCGCAGGGGAAGTTTTTCCAATAAAGAAGGGGCTATAGTGTATGCGCCAAGGGTGTTATTCATGGAATACACCGACGAAGATTTTACAGGGAGAATAAGAGTATTATTTTTAGCTTTCTCAAAAGAGTCTGTACTCACAGGAGAAGTATTCCAATCCAATTTATAAGACCTTTGTGCTTTTCTGCGATGCTCGTCCCATTGATTGAATTGCACATGAGCATGAAAAGCCAATGCAGGAACGGAAATAGTAAAATGAGGGTCTTGCAATACGTCTTGTGTTGTTATCTTCCCTTGCACAAAAACAACACGCCCCTCAAGGGAAGAGTCTACATATGCTGTGGAAGCAAGCTCAACAAATCCTTTTTCATGAATAGAACCAAGCGCGCGCAATTCTTCAGAAGCTTCTTGAAAGCTAAAGAAGTACACGATGCCAGTAAACAAAGCTATCATAAAAAAGAGTATATGCATCAAGTACCAAAGCATACCGCCCAGAGACATTTTTATAATATGCCACCAGGAATCTTCGTTATTTCTCTTTTTGACAGAAGGTCTTCGATATTTTGATGGTCGTGAGCCCATGTACTTTCCCTCTTTACTCTACATAAAATTATACTGAGTCAGTACTATAGATTATTTTTCAAAGTCGCAAGAAAAACATATTACAGAAAACAATGACAAAAGTTACATGCTATGCTTTAGAGTTTAAGGGTTTTTTCTAAAGTACAAGTTTCATTAACATGCTGTACGATGTAAAGCCTTGTCTTCTGATACGCTACAAGCTACAAAAAGCCCATGACAAAACATACCCCTGCACTGATGATTCAAGGAACGTGTTCTAATGCTGGCAAAAGTCTGCTTGTGGCGGCATTGTGCCGTATTTTTGCGGAAGACGGTTTACGTCCCGCGCCCTTTAAATCCCAAAATATGGCTTTAAACTCCTTTGTGACCGCAGAAGGCGGTGAGATAGGACGCGCACAGGCATTGCAAGCTGTGGCGGCTGGCCGCGAAGCTCATGTATTGATGAATCCTGTATTATTAAAGCCGCATTCTGATATTGGTTCGCAAGTCATTGTGCTAGGTGAAGCGGTGGGGCATATGAAAGTGCAGGAGTATATACGCTATAAACCTACGGCATGGCAAAAAATCACAGAAGCGTATGATACCTTAGCCGCTACGGCGGATGTTATGGTTATTGAGGGGGCTGGCTCTCCTGCTGAAATCAATTTAAAAGCGCATGATATTGTGAATATGGCTATGGCAAAATATGCCAAGGCACCGGTGCTATTGTGTGCAGACATTGACAGAGGCGGCGCATTTGCTGCTTTGGTGGGAACTATGGCTTTGCTTGAGCCTTGGGAAAAGGATATGGTGGCGGGATTTTTATTGAATAAATTCCGCGGAGATGTGCGCCTTTTGGACACGGCTTTTGCTCCTATACAAGCCATGACGCATAAGCCTTTTGTGGGCACTATTCCGTGGATGAAGGACTTGCATCTTCCCGAAGAAGATTCCGTATCCTTTCATCTTTACGCCGCACACGGTAAGGACGCAGAGCACAGGGCTATGCCTATGCTGGATGTGGCGGTACTTGTAACGCCGCATATGAGCAATATTACCGATATAGACGCCTTAAAGGTGGAGCCAGATGTGCACCTGCGTCAAGTGCGCTACGCTCACGAATTGGGCGCGCCTGATATATTGCTTCTTCTTGGAACAAAAAACACCCTTGCAGATTTACGCTACCTAAAAGAGAAAGGGCTCTTTGCGGCTATTCAAGAAAAAAGAGCGTCCATTCCGTATATTTTGGGTATTTGTGGTGGTTTACAAATGCTTGGAGACAGCCTTGAAGACCCACAAGGCTTAGAAAGCGGTGTGGCTTCTTCAGAAAAGGGTTTGGGATTTTTGCCCATATGCACCCATATGCAAGCACAAAAATCTTTGCATCGCTGTAAGGCACATTATACATCAGCGCAAGAAAGCTTTACACTGGAAGGTTATGAAATCCATCACGGGCACAGCGCCTTAATGCAAGAAAGTGCCATGAGGGCTGTATCTACAGTGATGCACAGTCAAGACGGACGCCCCATAGGTTGGCAGTTACGTCATAGTGACACTGGGCATGACGTTTTAGGCACGTATTTACACGGTATTTTAGATAATGACGCTTTTCGTCGCCATGTATTAGACCATGTGCGACGCCTCAAAGGCTTGGAGGCGGTGGAGAAAATTTCTGTATATACTTTAGGGCCGGGGCTTGAGCGACTAGCTAAGGAAGTACGCGCTCATATAGATATGG
>CAYJFR010000170.1:0-5177 GCA_964369335.1 uncultured Desulfovibrionaceae bacterium
ACAAAACGGGAATGAAAAGGCGCAAAGGGGTCAAAAGTGACAAAGGATAAAATTACAGTAAAAGACTTAGCCACAGAGCTAAATGTGTCGCAAAAAGATTTGCAACAATCGTTGCAAAACCTTGGTATTGAAACAAAAAGTGCTTCAAGCCCTGTGACCACGGAAAACGCCGAGCGTGTTCGTGAGCACTATTCCGAGCAAAAGAAAAGCAGTGTGATTGTGCGCCGCCGCAAAGCCTCCGACGGCAATGCTGCCCCTGAAGCCAAAGAGAAAAAAACTTCTGCTAAAGCTGAAAAAGCTCCAAAAGAGACCGAAGCCGTAAGCCCAGAAGCTTCTGAAGCTCAAGACGCTCCTCAAACTCCCGTGGCCAACGAAGAAAAAGCACAAAGCGCTCCAGAAAAGGCACCCAAGTCTGCGCCCAAAGCTGCCGCCGAAGCACCTGCAAGCACTGCGCGTATTATAAGCCCTCCTGTGGAAAAAAGCGCCGCTAAGGTTATAAGCACGCCTCAAACTGAAGCCGCGCCTTCTGAGCCACAAGCGCCTGCAAGCGAAAAGGCTCCAGAACCTCAAAAGGCTGAAGCTGCACCGGAAGCTCAAGTTGTGCCCAGTGCTCCTGCGCCCAATACCTCTGTGGAAGAAAAAGCCCCCAGCACTACAATAGAAGAAGCCGCCCCTGCATCAACTGCAAGCGCCGCCTCCTCTGCAAGCGCTGAAGCTGACGCTACCAATGCACAAAAAAATACTTCAAAGCCCGCCAACGCTCAAGCTTCCCCTGAAAAGAAGCAAGAAAGAACTGGCGATGCTGGCGATAAACGCAAAAAAGAACGTGCTCCTAAAAAGCGCCCCGAACCAGAGCAAACACATACGCCTGTACGTATCATTTCTCGCCCTTCTCCTGAAGCCGAGGAAAAACGTAAAGCCGAAGCCGCCGCACGCGCAGCTAGCACAGGCGGTCACGACAATCGTGGAGGTCAAGGACATCGTCCACACCGTCCCGCAGGTCAAGGTGGCGCTCAAGACGGTCGTGGTGGCGACAGAGGCAATTTCCGTCCCCGCCCAGGTCAAGGCGCAGACAATCGCGATAAAGACGCTCCTCGTGGCGGCGCCGGTGGCAACCGTCCTCCACGTCCCGCTGGCGGCCCACGTCCTGCAGGCGGCCCACGTCCCGATTCTGGTATGAATTTTGGTGCACCTAGTGTAGCAGCCAACGAACAAAGCAAGAAAAAACGCAATAAAGGACGCCGTACCGTAGATTTCCCTTCAGGTGGTAGCGATGACTTTAGCCGTTTTGGACAGGATGACGAAAACACCAAACGCATGGGAAGCAGACATAAGTCGCGTCGTAAAAAAGATACGCGTCAAATGTCTTCCACAACACAGCCCCTTAAAGCTGCTAAGCGTAAGATTCGCGTTACCGAAGCCATTCGCGTGGCAGATATGGCGCACCAAATGGGTCTTAAGTCCAATGAAATCATAAAGGTGCTCTTTACCCTTGGTATTATGGCCACCATTAACCAATCTTTGGACATAGACACAGCAACTCTTGTGGCGGCAGAATTTGATTATGAAGTAGAAAAAGCAGGTTTCTCTGAGGATGATTACCTCATCCCCACAGAAGCAGACGCGCCAGAAAAAATGTTGCCACGTCCTCCCGTAGTCACCATTATGGGTCACGTTGACCACGGTAAAACATCCCTCTTGGATGCCATCCGTAAATCCAACGTTACCAGCGGTGAAGCTGGCGGTATCACACAGCATATCGGTGCTTACCATGTAACCACCAAAAACGGCGAAGTGGTTTTCCTTGACACCCCTGGTCACGAAGCTTTTACAGCCATGCGTGCTCGCGGTGCACAAGTTACTGACCTTGTTATCCTTGTGGTTGCTGCTGACGACGGCGTTATGGAACAAACTCGTGAGGCCATCAACCACTCTAAAGCCGCTGGTGTTCCTATCATGGTAGCTGTGAACAAGATGGATAAAGAAGGCGCCGATCCTGACCGTGTATTACGCGAATTGGCAGAACTTGGTCTTCAAGCAGAATCTTGGGGTGGTGATACCATCACAGCTATGGTTTCTGCCAAAAGCCGTCAAGGTCTTGATGAATTGCTTGAGCTTGTGGCCTTGCAAACAGAAATTCTTGAGCTTAAAGCCAACCCAAACAAGCCCGCTCGCGGTCGCATTGTAGAAGCCAAGCTTGATAAGGGTCGCGGTCCTGTGGCCACCGTTCTTATTCAAGAAGGCACTTTACACCAAGGCGACACCTTTGTGTGTGGCGTCTTCTCTGGTCGTGTGCGTGCGCTCTTCAATGACCAAGGCAAGAAAGTTAAAGAAGCCGGTCCTTCCATTCCTGTGGAAGTACAAGGCTTTGATGGTGTGCCCGAAGCTGGTGAAGAATTTGTCTGTGTTGCTGACGAAAAATTGGCTCGCCGCATTGCCGAATCTCGCGCCATGAAACAACGTGAACGCGCTCTTGCCAAAGAAACCAAGGTCACATTAGAAACCTTCCTCTCGCGTCGTGCTTCTGACCAAGAAGCTCTGACCTTAAACCTCGTGCTTAAAGCCGACGTACAAGGTTCACTTGAAGCTATTACCGAAGGTTTACATAAGCTCAGCACAGAAAAAGTGCGTATCAACGTTGTGCACGGCGGTGCAGGTGCCATTTCTGAATCTGACATCTTGCTGGCTTCTGCCTCTCAGGCCATCATTATCGGCTTTAATATTCGACCCACAGCCAAGATTAAGGAAGTGGCAGAACATGAAAACGTAGATATTCGCTACTACGATATTATCTACAAATTAGCCGATGATATTAAGAGCGCCATGCAAGGTATGCTCGCTCCTGTACAGCGCGAGCAGTATCTTGGTCAAGCAGAAGTACGTAATGCCATCAGCGTTCCCAAAGTTGGTGTGGTGGCAGGTTGCTATGTAACTGACGGTAAAATGATGCGTAATGCACCTGCGCGCTTATTGCGCAACGGTGTAGTGGTCTACACAGGAAAAACAGCTTCCTTGAAGCGCTTTAAAGACGATGCTCGCGAAGTTCTCAAAGGACTTGAATGTGGTATTTGTCTTGAAAACTTCAATGATATTAAAGTTGGCGACATCATCGAAGCCTTTGAGCTTATCGAAGAAGCCGCAACATTATAGATAAAAAGCGCCCCTCTAGGAGTCTTTATGCTCCTAGAGGGGTTGCGTGTTTCTACCTTAAAGCAGTAAAAGGATTTGTTATGAATATGCTTGTGGCTGTCCTCACGGTAGAATTTATGCTCCACGGTAATGACTCACTCAAAGGTAAAAGGCGTATAGCCAATAGCCTCAAACAAAAAGTGCGCAATACTTTCAATGTGTCCATTGCAGAAGCCGGTACCGCAGATTCTTTATCGCGATTACGTCTTGCCATATGCTCCATATCCAATTGTGAAACCCATTTGCAAAGCCGTATGGATAAATGCTTGGCTATGATTGAGGCTGTCTGCCCCGAAGAAATGATCTTCAGTGATATAGAAATGTATGCTGCATAACACTTATACAAAAAAAAATATGCCCTACATAAACGACCTTTTTTCCCAATCAAACTATACCATAGCACAAGACGTTGCGCGTCTTTTGTTGCAAGCTAATGTCATTGGTATTGCCGCTCATGCCAATCCCGATGCCGACGCTTTAGGTTCAACCTTGGCTTTGGCGCACGGCTTACAAAGTTTAGGAAAAGAAGTCTTGCTTTTTAACGCTTCGCCCATTCCTGCTTATTTATCATGGATGCCTTTTACAGGCCCTTTGCACACAAAAGTACCTCAAGACGGCCCTAAGCCTGATGTTATTGTGGTGCTGGACTGTGGCGATGCCGCACGCCTTGGGGATATAGAAAGCATGGTGCTCAGCTACCCCACCATCAATATAGACCATCATCTTGATAACCCTCTTTTTGGCAGTGAATGTAACTGGTCAGCCCCAGATATGGCGGCAACAGGGCAAATGGTAGCCGCCGTTTTGCACGCACTACATATACCTTTGCAAGGAGTCATAGGCGTCAGCTTGTATATGGCACTCAGCTCTGACACAGGCAACCTCACCTACGGTAACACCACAGAAGATGTGTTTTTGATCTGTGCGCACCTTATGCGTGAAGGGTTAAATCTTGTGGGTATTCGCCAGCAATCTGACAATACATGGCAGTTAAAGCGTATGCACCTTTGGGGCGAAATTATGCGCAGTGTTCGCCTTGAGTATAATAATACTGTGGCTCTTGCCGCAGTATCCCGAGAGTTACTGACCAAGCATCAATGCTCTAAGGAAGATTTAGAAGGTCTTTCTGAACATTTACGCCGTCTGCAAGGGGTTATTGTGGCGGGCTTTATACGCGAAGACGGACCTAACCTGTGCAAAGCCAGTTTACGTTCTTCTGGTAGCATAGATGTACGTCAAATGGCGAGCACTCTTGGCGGCGGTGGACATCGTAATGCGGCTGGTGCCACTTTGCATTTTGATTTAAACACCAGTAAAGAAAAAATTTACGCGAGCATCACAAAGTGGCTAGACGCCCAATCTCTTTAAAGGTACTATGTTGTCTACTTCAGATCAAAAAAATCCTCTGAGTCCCAAGGAGCCGTATACGCTTCCTCTGTATGATGGTGCTCCTTTGGCACAAGCACACGGCGTGCTTGTATTGCATAAGCCTAAAGGTCCCACATCAGCACGCTGTTTGAGTTTTCTCAAACGCATGGGGCAAAAAAAAATAGGACATGCAGGCACTCTTGATCCTATGGCAGAAGGTGTCTTGCTAGTTTTATTAGGGCATGCTACGAAGATTTCGGGTCATCTCTTGACAGACGGCAATAAAGTCTATAGCGGTACTATTCAACTTGGGGTGCAAACCGACACATGGGACGCCGAAGGCGACATTGTGGCGCAAAACCCTTGGGAACATATTGACGAAGCCACCTTACGTGAGGCTTTTACTGCATGGCTTGGCAGTAGTGAGCAAACAGTTCCCCCTTACTCCGCCGCCAAACACAAAGGGCAACCTTTGTATAAATTGGCTCGCGAGGGAAAAGAGACACCCATTAAAACCAAGCCTATTGAAATTTCGCAAATGGAAGTCTTGGATGTGCGCCTTCCTTTTGCACGCTTTCGTGTAGAATGCAGTTCTGGCACCTATATACGCTCCCTGGCCC
>CAYJFR010000171.1:0-3403 GCA_964369335.1 uncultured Desulfovibrionaceae bacterium
CCTCGGCAGTACTGCCAAGCAAACAGACCTTAGGGCCGCCCAAGCTTTCAAAAAAAGTACGTACCACTTGCGCAAGAACAGGCATAGGCAAAGAACGACGCGATTCACGCCCCGCAAGCACCACGCCTATATGTTGCGCTTGCTCCTTCCTTAAAGCAGGAGGGTTCACCAAATGCGGCGCTAAGGGATTTTCTGTAAAATGCGCCCAAAAATCCACAAGATTTATGGGGCTTATCACTCTATTTCTTGTCCAGCGAAAAGCTTTCTGCACCCAAGCACTGCGCACAAGTTGCCCTTGGTGCATGGCATAACCGTGTACTATTTCCGAAGGAAAGAGCCGCGCAAGTACGCCGTTTAAAGGGCTATAATTAACATTGTACACAGCGCAAAAATCTATACTTTGCAGCTCTTCCAAGGTCTTATGCAAGTGCATTATATCGTCTGCTGATTTTGTCTGAGGATGCCCATGCACAGGGAGTGTGTGTACAATAACATGCGGATACAAACATCGAGCAAGCCCTTCAAGACTTGCATCAATGCACACATGTACCTGACCACGCGCAGCAAGGCTTTGCAATAAACGCCCCGTTTGCACAAGGTCGCCAAAGCGCGCCAACTGAATGAGCAAAAATTGTTTCATAAAAATTTTCCCCTCTTTCCCCTTGGATAATTACGCAAAATTTCACATAACATCAAGAGACAAGAATGTTTTTCCCAAAAAAACACCGTAGCTTTTCACTTCACACAGTAAGGTGAATAGTGTACAGTGCGTCCACACAGAAAAAATCCGTTAAGCGACACAGGAAAACATGTATTATCCTCTTTTTTTAGATATATCTCAAAGCCATTGTCTTATTGTAGGTGCGGGTGAAGTGGGACTTCGCAAAGCCAAAGGTCTCCTACAAGCGCAAGTAAAAAGTCTTCTGGTACTCGATATTCATGATTTTTCATCACATTGGGACAGCTTGGGCAATAGCAGCGCATTGCGTTTGGAAAAGCGCCCTTTCACGCCACAAGACCTTGAAAATACACGGCTGGTTTTTGCCTGCACAGGACAAAAAGAGCTCAATGCACGCATTGCCGCCTTGTGCGAAGAGCGTCAGGTGTTGTGTAATTGCATTGACGCGCCGCGCAAAGGAAATTGTATTGTGCCCGCTCTGGCTAAAGCGCACAGTCAAAACCAAGACCACGGTGTACTTATGGCAGCCCTCAGCACAGAAGGCGCCAGTCCTGCTTGGGCGCGTGTATTACGTCAAGAATTAGAGGCATGGCTCACACCTCATGCCCCCATGACCAAATTTTTAGGAAAATTGCGCCCTCTTGTGCTTGCTTTAGGTGAAGATACAAGGCACAATACAGCACTTTTTCGTGCTTTAGTACACTCTCCTTTACGACATTATTTAGCCGAAAAAGATATACAAAAAAGTCGGGAACTTCTTGTGGAAATCCTTCCTATAAATTTGCATAAAAATATCACGGAGTTACTACATGATATCTTTTGAGCAAAGTAGCATACTTATTACCTCACTCTACGGTGCTGCTACCATTTGCGGCATTTTGGGCATTTTGTTACGTCAGCATTGGCTACGCGCCATAGCCTGCCTTTGCGCTTACATTGGCTTTGGCACACAAACCTTTGATATGGCTCGCGGAAGCCATGCACTCTTGCCCGGCGGTTTGAGCTGGGGGGCGTATTTGCAAATACTGGCGTGGTTTATACTTATTTGCGGCTTTTTCGGACAATGGAAAACCAAGCACACCACGCCCACCATTTTTATGACACCGTTGGCGCTTATGCTGTTTCTTTTGTCTTTACGCTTATCACAAGCACAAATCACCTTACCAGATACCTTAAACGGCACTTTCTACGCGCTGCATATTGGCTCGCTGTATCTCAGTCTTGCCCTTATGACCTTGGCTTTTGCTGCAGGTATTATGTTTATTCATACCGAAAGGATGATCAAATCCAAAGCTCCACTGACGGGATTTCGTAAAGATTTTCCCGCATTGGCTATTTTAGATAAAGTGAATGCTCTTTCTGCCATCATTGGCTTTCCACTCTTTACTGTGGGTATTGTTTCCGGTGTTATTTGGGCAGGAAGCACATGGGGGCATTCTATCAGCGGCGACCCTAAAGAGATTGTCTCTTTCTTCGTTTGGGGACTTTTTGCTTGGCTCTTTCATATGCGAACAATACAAGGGCGCGGCGGTCGTAAACCAGCGCTTCTTGCCCTTTGGCTTTTTGCTTTAAGTGCCTTTTCCATCTTGGTAGTAAATACATTTATGAATACACATCACTCCTTTATGCAGTAGACTTATTATGAATCGGAATATATATCTCATTGGTTTAAATCATAAAACAGCTCCCGTAGAAATTCGCGAACGTTTTGCTCTTTCCGCGCATTGCTCAGCCGAAAGCTGGGCAATGCCTTGCACACAAATCATAGGCGAAGCACTTATTCTTTCCACATGTAACCGTGTAGAAATTTTGGTCTGCGAAAAAGAAGGTGACTGTACAAAACACGATGGAACTTGTGAACCAGCCATCGTGGCACAGGTTCTTGATAAGTGGGCTACAGCTTGCGGACAAAGCGCGGAAGTATTGCGCCCTTACGTGTATATTCATAAAAACGAACACGCCATTCGTCACGTCTTTACCGTAGGCGCCAGTCTTGATTCTATGGTTCTTGGTGAGCCGCAGATTTTAGGACAGCTTAAAGAGGCCTATCGTAAATCCGTTGAAAGCAAAAGTGCGGGAACCATCGTCAATCGCCTTTTACACAAATCTTTCACCGTGGCTAAACGTGTGCGCACCGAAACCGCCATTGCGTCCAGTGCCGTCTCTATTTCTTATGCCGCTGTGGAACTTGCCAAACGTATTTTTGGCGAAATGAATGACCAAAAAGCCATGCTTATCGGCGCCGGTGAAATGGCAGAACTTGCCGCCACCCATCTTTTACAATCGGGCATTCAGCAAATTTATGTGGCTAACCGCACCTTAGAACGCGGGCAAGAATTGGCAAAGCAATTTAACGGCATGGTAGTGCCCTTTGAATCCCTTGTGGACCACCTTGTGGATATGGATATTATCATCACCTCCACAGGCTCACCTGAAGCTATTTTACGCGCCAAAGATTTACAAAAAATCCTCAAACAGCGTAAATATAAACCCATGTTTTTCATTGACATTGCTGTACCGCGCGACATTGACCCTGATGTGAACAGTTTAGAAAACGTATATTTGTATGATATTGACGACCTCAAAGAGGTGGTTGAAGAAAATCTGGCTGGAAGGCGCGATGAAGCCCGTAAGGCTGTGAATATTGTGGACGAAGAAGTGCATATGTTCTGTCAATGGCTGAAAAGTCTCGACGTACAGCCCACCATCGTAGACATGATTCAA
>CAYJFR010000171.1:3413-5176 GCA_964369335.1 uncultured Desulfovibrionaceae bacterium
ACGTCTTGCCGCTGACGAATTACAACGTACATTAAAAAGGCTTGGAACCACAGACCCCAAGACCAAGCAGGCTTTAGAAGATATGACAGCCGCACTTATTCGTAAGCTGAATCACGCGCCCTTATGCTTTTTGAAAAACGGTACCATGAGCGATGACGGTTCAGCCCCACGTATTCATATGGTGCGCCGTATTTTCAATTTGGACAATGAAGATACGTCTCGCTCCAATAAGCTTTTATAACTGTATACTTGAGGAAAATATGCGCTCTTATCTCATTGAAGGCTTAGAAGAAAATCAGCGTGCAAGCCTTGTACAGCTACTCACAAATATGCAGCTTCAAGGCTCTATGCCCGATTTGTTTTGGCTTCCCATTCCGCAAGCTATGTATACGGAACTACAGCAAGAACATGAAGCCAAGTGCGGCCCTTATGTTATGGCTTTTGAAATCCACGAATCAACCGTACAATTGGAGCTTTTAGTACGGGCAAAAAACGCCTTGCATTGCCATTGCGTTGCCTATGCCTCCCCTGCGGTACAAATGCATATGATGCGTTATGTAGAAGAGCTTTTGGAAGAGTTACAAATTACCCTATAACAGGCTGTTAAGGGCGTTACTATGTCTCATTCAGCCTTTGTCTTCCCTGACACGCCGCCCCCTTTTGCCACACAAGCGCCTGCGACTAAAAAGCTTATGCGCTCTGTGCGTGACTTTTTGCATAAAGAACTATGCATAGACCTTAAAGAAAAGCATTTCTTACTGGCAATATCTGGCGGCGCGGATTCTTTAGCCTTGCTGTGTTTATGGCAATGGCTGCGCCCCGTATACAAGTACAGCTTTTCTGTCCTGCATATAGACCATCAATTACGCGTGGAAAGTGCAGAAGAAGCGCGCACGGTACGCGCCCTGTGTGAAGCTTGGCATATTCCCCATTTTTCAGAACGCGTTGCTGTTCAAGAAGAAGCGCAACACCACAAAACAGGTCTAGAAGAAACAGCGCGCAAGGTGCGCTACACTTTGTACGAACAGTATAGACAAAAATGCGGCGCCCATTGGGTTTGCCTTGGGCATCATGTGCGCGATTTACAAGAAGATGTGCTTATGCGGCTTATGCGCGGCGCAGGCTGGCCGGCTTTGGGCGGCATGACAGCCCTAGACCCTCACAGACATATTTTGCGCCCCTTACTCTTGCAAGAACCTGAACACTTACGCCAAGCCTTACAATATGCGGGCTTTACGTGGGCAGAAGATGCCAGTAATGCCGACACGCAATATTTACGTAATCGCGTCCGTCATACAATTTTGCCGCTTTTTCTCGCGGAAAATCCCTCTTTCGCGCAAAAAATTTCCGAATTGTGGCACTTTGCCAGTCACGACCAAGAACATTGGCAACATATATTACACACACTTTGCCAAGAATATCATGTTCAATGCCAAGAAAACACCGTCACCCTGCCAGCCAAACTCTTAAAAAAGAGCGATACCGCCACACGCTTACGCCTGTATATGCACGCTGTACACCTTTTAACAACAGCCAAAGTCAGCGCCACAGGACAAGCACGCGCACAAACACTCTTCAAACTTGATACAGCCTTACAAGAAGGACGCGGCAACACTACCTTTGAATTTCCAGGCAATATTTCCGCACGCGTAGCTAAAGGCTCTGTTTCTTTCTTTATTTCAATAGGCTATTAAAAAAAAACATACGTAAATAGCGATAAAAAACAGCCCCTAATCAAGCGTCATAGTGAACCATAAGCGCGT
>CAYJFR010000172.1:0-2840 GCA_964369335.1 uncultured Desulfovibrionaceae bacterium
GCCGCAATGTAAACTTTAAAAATATATTTTCCTTAGTATTTTTTAAGCTCTAACAATTCAAAGTATTATATTTCTCATAATGGCATAAATTGAGGTGTGTTATGACACAAAAATCACCAGAAAATCTTTCTGTAACCATAGGTGAAGCCTATGCAGGGCAACGTGTAGACAAAGCTTTACAGATACTGTTTCCTGAGCTTTCCACAAGAGCGCGTAAGCTTTTATGGGACACATGGTATATTTTTCTCAATGAGCGCAAAGTTTCTGCAGGGGCTACGGTTTGTGAGGGAGATGTCTTGAGCGCCAAGCCTAAAGACGTGCTTAAGCGTGAAGACAGTAAGAGTACGGCGGAGGTTGTGCCGCAACACTTAGAGCCGCGTTTTATAGAAGAACGTGAAGATTGGGTATTTTTTTCTAAGCCGCGCGGTTTACATTCCGTTGTCGTGCGCGGCGGACTGCCCTCTTTAGAGGCATATCTTCAGCAAAAAGAAGCCCAATATGGAGAGCTTTTTCTGTGCAACCGCTTAGACGCACAAACCACCGGTATTGTGGTAGCGGCGCGCAGTCAAAGAGCCCTCGCCCAATGGCAGGACATGGAAAATAAAGGCTTGTGTCAAAAAAGATATGTGGCTTTAGCACAAGGTCATTGCCGTCAAGTACGTGTAAGAGCCGCTTTAGATACGCATAAGCGTAAAATTACACGTGTGTTACATGAAGAAGCGCCGCTTTTACGTCAAAGTGCTTTTTTTCCGCTACAAGAGGTATCCCACGCTGAATACGGTAAATTATGCGCCTATTTTTCTGAATTTCCTGAGCGTATGCCAGAATATTTGACTCTTATGGGATGCACTATCTACAAAGGCGCACGGCATCAAATCCGCGTGCATGCCGCCCACGCAGGCTTTCCGCTGTTTAACGACACGCGCTATATTATGCGAGAAGCCACCAGCCAAGAATGTTTTTTATTGCATCACGGCGCCTTACATTATGAACACGGCGCGGTATATTGCCCTGCCCCTTGGGAAGCAGCTCTGCAACATACACGCGCCATGACAGAATTTTTCCGTTAAACCCACCATTGCGTCAATACGGCGCATAAAGCTGTGATAACCAAGGTAAGCACAAAGGCATACCCCATAATAGCGTTGACAGCTTTAGGATTATCAATGGAAGCGGCGGCGCCAAAGAGCTTAGAAGGTGAAATGGCAGAAGCAAGCCCACCGCCAATGCCATTGGCAGTCACAAGGGTCAGAGATGAAATCTGCAAATTTGCACCAGCCGCCATATGTAATTGGGTAAACATAGCCACGGAAGACGACGCAGAGCCACCGATAAAGCCAGCTAAAAGCCCCAAGAAAGGCGTAGCTGCGGGATAGAAATTGCCAAAAAGAGCCGCGGCATCATGAGCAAGCAATAAAATCATATTATGACTTTCCGACATATGCCACTGATCGTTTTTGCCCGAATGGTTCATGACATAAGCTATACAAAAATATACAGCCGTAGCGCCAATGGTACGCCAAGAACGTAAAAAGCCCTTGGTGACAATGCCCTTACTGCCAAAAAGTTCTGAACGCGAAATCTTGAGCAGAGGAATACATATACAGGTGCTCACAAAAACCCAAAAATACGCTTGCCAGAAAAAACGTACCTTTTCAGGACTGCCAGGGATGATTTCTACAGGCATTTCCCATTGTTTAAAGGTTATATCAAAAAAAGGCAACGCAGGTGTGTTCATAATAAGTGACAATACAAGCAACACAAGCCACGGAGAAGCGGCGCGCACCAAGGAGAATTTTTTCTCTGCCGCAAGATCTTTTTCTTGTAAGACACTTCTGTCTTGCAAGACACCGCCGCGTACTTTCACATAAAGCAATAAAGCCACCGCAATGGCGGCACCAGCAAAAATAGCTGTCACCGTTATAAGCCCCACACGGGCCAAAGCCATTGCCACCAAACCAGAGCTTACACCTGCAATAAGCGCCGCCCAAAAGCCGCGCCGCATAAGAGCAAAGCCCCCAGCTATATGCAAACAAGCAAAGGCAACGGCCGTGGAAATAAGGGGCATATATGCCGCTAAGAGCATACCCATTTCCATAAGTTCTGCATTGGCAAAGTGCGCCATAATCACAGCAGGTATGCCCAATAATGCATACATACATAAAGCCACATAACCTACAGCAGGAAGTAAAATAGCGGCAGAAGTGCTATAGCCCAATGCCACCAAAAGCGGAGGAAATACCGCCACAGAAGCGGCACCAAGACCTGTCAACAAAATACCTATACCCACATTTATAAGCAATACTTGCACAGCCTTATCATGAGGTGTGAGCGTTTTAATATAGGCAACGATACGCCCTAAGGCGCCGCTCTCTGCCATAATGGTCACTTGCATGATACTTGCCATAATAACCATGCCCACAGGCAAAGAGCCTATTACACCTGCCAAAAGTATGTTTGGTAGAATTTGCAGTGAGGTTTCAAAAAATATAACAGCAATGGTCATGGTGAGCAGAAGACCTAACAAACCTGCCATATCCGCCGCCATTTTATAGCGAATCAGCAATATAAGAATCAATACTAAGGGTGTTAATGTCAAAATAGAAGGGGTAAGCATAATCTTGCCTTTTTCTTAAAGTGTGGATACAGTGCTTGCCTCATACGGCTTTTACTTTCTAATACGCTGATAACACTCTGTTTATATTTTTTATAAGGACAGAATGAAAAAGTGAAAACATTGTATACAATATACAAAATAAAGTGTCAAGTTTTACTTCCTGCACACGCCTGTTTGTTGTAAGGAGAGGGAACGCAGAGATTTAAAGGTAAAAACAAAGTCT
>CAYJFR010000172.1:2940-5123 GCA_964369335.1 uncultured Desulfovibrionaceae bacterium
TTATGCCCAAAAATAAGGAAAATTTATGGAAATTATACTTTTTTTGGTGGATTTTATTCTTAACATTGATAAACACCTTTTTGCATTGGTAGAAAATTACGGCCTATGGGTGTATGCCATTTTATTTCTCATTGTTTTTTGCGAAACAGGTCTTGTAATCACGCCATTTTTGCCAGGAGATTCATTACTCTTTGCCACAGGTGTTGTGGCAGGAGCTGGACTTATTGGCTATGCAGAAGCTATGGGTGTCCTTTTGGCGGCGGGCATTATAGGCGATGCCGTAAACTATAATATAGGTCGTTATGTAGGCCCGTCAATTTTTAAACGAGAAACACGCTTCATAAAAAAAGCGCACTTACTCAAAGCGCACGCTTTTTATGAAAAGCACGGCGGAAAAGCTATTATTTTAGCGCGCTTTATTCCCATCGTGCGTACTTTTGCCCCTTTTGTGGCTGGTATTGCTTTAATGCGCCCCACTTCCTTTTTGTTTTATAATATTACTGGTTGTATCATTTGGGTAGGCTCCTTAGTGAGCGTAGGCTACTTCCTTGGCAACACACCTTTTGCCAGAGAAAACTTTGGGCTTATTGTGTACGGCATTATTATTGTTTCTGTACTGCCCATCGTTTACGAAATGGTAAAAGCATGGTTGAACAAAAGAAAAGCCAGCGCCAATGAAACTTCCGCTGAATAATTTTCTATAAAACGCATCTTCTACGTAAAAGCCCTTTGTATATTTGTTATACAAAGGGCTTTTCTGTGTGGGTTATGTTATTATTACAACGATCTGCTAATAAAAGTCTTCTGCGCGCATAAGCTCGCCTTCTCTCGTGCACACATGGTGTTCAGCATGCAAATTTTGAGCACCTTGATTGTCATGCAAACGCTTGAGTAAAGCGTCTGTGATATTTTGCAAACCAAGACAACAAGGCACCTCCATACGCAAAACATCTAAGGACTGCAATTCGTTATCTGTTAAGATTTCAGAAAGCTTTTTTACTATGGTGTCGTGTGTTTCAAATTTAGGACAGCATGTAAGAATCACTTTATTGGCAAACTTTGTGTGAAAATCTTTAAATACAGCGGGAGCACAGTCAGCTACAAGAAGCACATGAGCATTTTGCAAAAAGAAAGAATTGGCAGGGGTGAGACGTAACTTAATAGGCCATTGGCTCGTTTGCATCTTAGAGCTAAGACGTGCAGACGGACATCGATGACTTATGACGTTTTGAGATGTCTGTAGCTCCTCTTGAAAAGTTCCATGCGCTTTTTGTAAAGCTTCTACAGTATGTTCATCATAGGGCAAGGCTTCTCGCGTAATGATGGTTAAGGCATTTTGAGGACAGCCTTGAATACACGCGCCTAAACCGTCACAAAGGGCGTCAGAGATGATTTTTGCTTTACCATCAACAATGGCAAGAGCGTGTTCTGCACAGTCTAAAATACATAAACCGCAACCATTACAAAGTTCCTCATTAATTTCTAATATATTACGTGGTGTTTTCATAAGAAGATATTTGAACCTTTTATTGGAAAAAATAGTTTACAAAGAAAGCGAGTAAACACTTTTATCATTTGTACAGGTGAAACATAACTTGTATAACCAAGTTTTATAATAAGCATTAGCATTTGTCTAGAGGGAGAACTTCATTTCTTACTAATTTTGTATGAATTCCTTTATAAGACTCTTTCAGCTGTTAAGTATATGTATATATATGCTGGACAAATAGATATTTTTATCGCACTATTCAGCCTGCTTGTACAAAGCATTTTATAAAAATATCGTAGGGGAAAACATGAAAAAAGTATGTATGCTGTCCATATTGGTTCTTATGGTATCATTAGTAGGAATAAGCGCCGCTTTGGCACGCTCCATGACTGTAGTTAATAAAAGCGGAGCTGAATTGGTGGCACTGAACATTTCTCAGGCTCAGGGAGATAATGTGAGCAACCTTTTAGAAAAACCTCTTGCCAAGGGAAAAAGCTTCACTGTGCAGCTTGATAACGGCAATACAGGTTGGAACGTTCTTGCCATTGATGACGCCAACACGGCGCATGTGGGCGAAGCCTTAAATTTTTCTGGCAAAAGCAAAATTATTGTTTCTGGCGGAAAAATCACCTTACAATAAGAATCTCAACTAGAGCGTGTTCACATAAAATGATTTTTCGTGTTATATCAAGGA
>CAYJFR010000173.1:0-5081 GCA_964369335.1 uncultured Desulfovibrionaceae bacterium
TAACGTATAATTAACAAATTCTATATGCTATAAAAAAAATAGCATACTAGAGCCTATACTAGGTTGTGTTTCATAAGAAAAATCTTTTTTGTGAAACACAACCTTAACACTACAAAGAGTATTTTAGTTAAAAACATATGTATCATGGCTAGTGCCTATGGAAAAAATAGAGGTGAAACTTTATGAAAACGCTTGTTAGAGGTGAAAAAATTAAGCTCGTTGATATTCAATGTGAGCGTAGTTTTGATATAGGTATATTTTGTGGTTTTACCAGCGGACTAGCTGATATAAGTTGTTTTGGTGTAGACGCCGACGGTCAACTGTCAGATGACAGATACTTCATTTTTTACAATCAAAAATCCTCTCCCGAAGGCGCCATTACAGCTTTAGGACAAAGCAATGGCTACCATGAAACCTTTAAGATTGATTTAGACAAACTCCCTTCTTCCATTGTTCGACTGGTGTTCACAGCCACCTTAGACACTAACGAAAATTTTTCCTCCCTTGGGGATTCTAAATTTGAAATCAAAAATGCTTCTGGTGTGGCCGCCTCTTATGCTTTCAGCGGCAAAGATTTTGCCTCAGAAAAAGCCGTCATTATAGCAGAAGTATACCTCAAGACGGTATGGCGCGCCTCAGCTGTGGGGCAAGGCTTTAACGGCGGACTTTCTGCTTTATTAAAACATTTTGGAGGCGAAGAAACGGCAAGTCCTGCGCCGACTCCCGCCCCTGCACCTGCGCCAGCACCGACACCTACCCCGACGCCAGCACCCGCACCTACAGTGAGTCTTTCCAAAGTGCGCCTTGATAAACAAGGAACAGTACATAAGGTTGATTTAGTCAAAGGCAAAGAACAATATTTCCACATCAACCTCCAATGGGATTCCACTGAAGAAAAACGTAGTGGATTTGGCAGCTTTTTCGGAAAAAAATCAGGCGCTGACCTTGACCTTGGATGCTTTTGGCGTACCAAAGACGGCAATAAGGGCGTTATACAACCTCTGGGTGAAAACTTTGGTTCTAAAACAAGCCCGCCTTATATCTATCTAGATAAGGACGATCGCACAGGTTCAGCCACAGACGGCGAAAATATGCATTTATATCGCCCTGACCTCTTGGATCAAGTGATCATCTTTGCCCTTATTTATGACGGCACAGCCAATTTCGAAGATGTGAACGCCCGAATTACTATTATTGACACCAAGGGCAATGAAATTCTCATCCCTCTCAGTCAACAAAATTCTCGAGATGTTTTCTGTGTTGTGGCATCCATCAGCACAGACGGACAATCTGTTAATTTCCAAAAAGAAGAACGTTACTTCTCTGGTCACAAAGAATGTGACGAGTTTTACGGTTACGGCTTTCAGTGGAAAAGAGGCCGTAAGTAATTTTTACCTATTCTTAAACAGAGTAAAATTCAAAGGATGTTTATATGAGCCTATTTAGTAAATTGTCTGACACGCTTCAAAAAGGGAAAGAAACTTTGATGAGTGAAGTTTCTAAGTTTCGCAATGCTTCCTTTATGGAAGCCATTGTTGCCTCTTCCGTGTTCATTGCCACCGCTGACGGTAATGTTTCTGCAGAAGAAAAAAGAATGCTCATGACCTATGTGAAACAAGCTGAAGAGTTAAAAGCTTTCTCCCAAGATGATATTATTAATGTTTTCAATAAATTATACAACTCTTATGAGTTTGACGCCATGATAGGTAAGGCTGAAGCACTTAAACTTGTCAACAGAATTAAAGGAAATAACGAGCAAGCACGTTTGGTTGTTCGTGTAGCCATGGCCATTGCCAATTCTGACGGCGTGTTTGATGACAATGAAAAGAAAGCCTTAGACGAAATATGCAGTGAGTTGGGCTTGAACTCAGCTGATTTCATGTAAGTAAAATTTTATTAAATATATTTAAAAGGAGCTTTTATGGCTATTTCTCTGACTAAAGGTCAAAAAATTTCTTTGGAAAAAGAAGCTGGTTCAACCTTAACTCGCGTGATCATGGGCGTTGGCTGGGATCCTGCTCAAAGTGAAAAGAAAGGATTTCTTTCTAAATTGCTTTCTACTCCCCCATCCATCGACTTAGACGCTTCTTGCATTGTTTTTGACGAAAATAAAAACATTCTCGACGCTGTGTATTTTGGACAGCTAAAAAGCCAAGATAACAGCATCATACATACAGGCGATAACCTCACTGGCGACGGTGATGGAGATGACGAACAAATCAACGTGGATTTGTCCAAGCTCTCTTCCAATGTGAAATCCATTATTTTCACTGTGAATAGCTTTCGCGGACAAACCTTTAATGAAGTTGCCAATGCCTATTGCCGTTTACTCGACGGTCAAAGCGGTAATGAAGTGGCACGTATCACTCTCAGCGGCGGCGGAAACCATACGGCAATGATTATGGCAAAAGTGTATTTACATAATGGTGAATGGAAAATGCACGCCATTGGCGAGCCTACCAGCGGTAAAACCATTCAAGATATAGCTACGCAAGTGGCGAGCTATGCGTAATTTTTATAGCGTACAGAAATACTATTTCTAATGATGCAAGTAAAAATTACAACTGGCACATTATATATAGATGTAGAAAAAAGTAAGTTTGACTTAGACGCTTTGATAGGCTTTGCTGCTCGTAATAATGCTAAACGCGGATTTTTATTCGTGAGCAAAGTTCTTGGTAAGCATTGGCCTGTCAAACCGTCTGTGATGCAATCTGCCCATAAAGAGCTTGCATTGCAGTTGAGCAAATTTACTTTTTCTACTTCTCCTTATTTTGTGGGTATTGCAGAAACGGCAACAGCGTTGGGACGTGGTGTTTTTGAAGAATTTTGCCATATCACAGGTCTTCAAGCTGTGTATTCACATACCACACGTTATCCGCTGGACAATGTACAAAAGATTGATTTTTCAGAAGAACACAGCCACGCTGTTGAGCAATGGCTGCACTTACCCACTGACAATAAAGCCAGACAAACCTTGTCTCAAGCTGACACCCTTGTGATGATTGATGACGAAGTCACCACAGGAAAAACCTTCGTAAATCTTATAAAGAGTTTAGAAGAACACATGCCTCAGCTTAAACGCGTTATCATCATAACGCTTATAGATATGACAGGGTCTCAAGGCTTATCACGCATACAAGAGCAGATTCCCTTCACATTAGAAAGTGTTTCCTTATTACAAGGCAACTTTTCCTTTGAACCTGCACAAAATGTGACATTACAAGAAATAAAATCATGCGCTCAATACTCTCACAAAAAGCATATCTTACCCTTGAACAGCGGTAGATTAGGTGTTTTTCCAGACATTTGGAAGCCACAAACACTGCCCTATCCTGCTCCTTCTGAGGGCAATATATTGGTGCTGGGCAGTGGAGAGTTTATGTATGAGCCCTACAGACTTGCCCTTGAGCTAGAAAAACAAGGGCATGATGTGTACTTTCAGGCCACAACACGCTCACCTATATTGTTGGGGCATGATATAAAATCAACTTTGTCATTTGTAGATAATTATGGGGAAAATATAGATAATTATTTATATAATGTAGAAAAGGGTCAGTATGACAATGTTGTATTGTGCTATGAAACAGCCTCTTTACCCGAAGAACATCAACTGTCTGAAGCTTTAGGCGCATCTTGTTGTTTTTTCACAGAAGAAGACACACATCATAGCTAAAGAAAGTTTAACCACAGGATATACTACATGAAAACATATGTCTTCACTGACCTTGACGACACCTTATTTCATTCTTTGCGCAAAGTAGATTGTCCAGAAAGTGAACTGGAGCAAGAAAACTTTATGCCCATGGCTGTCTCCAAAGAAGGAAAAGCTTTGTCCTATAGTTCGCCCAAAGAACAGGCTTTACTTGCATTATTTAAAGACGCCTCTATTATTCCTGTAACAGCTCGAAATTTAGACGCTTTTGAACGTGTATCCTTGCCGCCCTGCCGTGGGGCTATCTTGAACTATGGGGCCACTATTTTACTGGAAGACAAAACAGAAGACCTTGTTTGGAAAAAAAGCATAGAAGAAAAACTTTCTCCTTTTCAAAAGACCATGGAAGATATTTTGCAAAGGCTGATAGATTTTGCCGCAGCGCAACATTTGCAAATCAGACCGAGGCTTATAACGCAAGATAATTTACATTTTTATGTGGTTATTAAAAATCAAGACCCCGAAAATGACCATTTACCCTTTATTGTGGAATCTGCCAGCGTTTTTTTAGATAGAGCTGAAGATTGGTTTGTCCATCACAATGACAACAATGTGGCATTTATTCCTCTCTGCTTAAATAAGGGTTATGCCCTTAAATATTATATTGATACGTATATTGAGCCTTTAGGTGAAGAATATATGACCTTTGGTTTTGGCGACAGTTTGGTCGATTTGGATTTTATGGGTCTGTGCGATTACGCTCTTGTGCCTCGCACTTCACAAATTAAAAAGATGAAGTTCTCATGAAAAGTATTTTCTCAGGGAGCTACTCCCCTCACGACGTTGAATTTTTACTCAAGCCAGTCACCATGGAATTTGTAGATATTGAAGCCAAGGAAAAATATATTCAGTCCAAACAAAAGCATTACAGTGAAATGCTCAGTGTGGAGCATTTGCCATCAGAAGAGTATATGAAGCTTTTTGAGCAGGCTATGGCAAAAAATGCCTCACGTTTTGCTCAAGATATTTTAGCCTTGGCAAAAATTATCATACGCGAAAAAATTCGCAGACAAAGCCCTACCATCACACTTGTTTCTTTGGCAAGAGCGGGAACACCTGTGGGCGTCTTACTCAAAAGGACTTTAGAGCACTTGGGGGAAGATGTTACACACTATTCTGTGTCTATCATTCGAGATATTGGCATAGATTACAATGCTCTCAAATATATTCTTCATAACGCCCAAAAGCCTGTACAAAGTCTCTTTTTTATTGATGGCTGGACAGGAAAAGGGGTTATCAATGATGCTTTAGAAAAATCCATGGAAGCTTTTTACCAAAGCTCTGGCGTTGGCATCATGCCAGAACTTTTTGTGGTGGCAGACTTATGTGGCAAAGCGGCTTTTTCCGCCACAAGCCAAGATTATTT
>CAYJFR010000174.1:0-5039 GCA_964369335.1 uncultured Desulfovibrionaceae bacterium
AAACTTTTTTACGTTTTTTTCAGCAATGTGCTGTGAAACCCATTTAAGGAAAACAATAATAAAGCTTTTTCTCTATACGAGGCATTGTCGTTTTATGCGCTTTTCTGCGTCATTTTCATGTTGCAGTGTGCGTTTACGACGGCCAGCCCCGTTCGCCAAGAACCTTATGTCACAGACCCTAGGCGCTTGGCAACTAAAATTTTGCAAAAAATGCAAAAAAAAATCTATTATATTATTAATGCACTGTTTTTACTAATAATATGTTTTAAATTTTTTTAAAGGGTGGAGGCTTTTTACACAGCATTTTGCTTGTTTTGCCTTCTTGCCTTTCTCTTATTCATTAGGTATATGCCTGTACTCCACTTGGTATTGCATAAGAATTGCTTTGAAATTAAGGATGTTGAGGTTTTTGTCATGGATACTTTCTGCTTTACGTGCACTGCAAGCACTGAAAATGAATTACGTAAGCAAGCGTTATTACTCATAGATATGCCAGAAGAGGCTCTCTTTGCTTCTGCTACTGCTTTGCGTCAAGAGTTTTTTGGGCGTGCGGTATCCCTGTGTGCCATCATCAATGCGCGTAGCGGCAGGTGTGATATGAATTGCGCTTTTTGTTCGCAAAGTCGTTTTCATTCGGCACAGGCGCCCATTTTTGATTTGCTTTCACCGCAAGACTTGACAGAACGACTTGCAGTGCTTGCCCAATACCCTTTACGGCATGTGGGCATTGTGACCAGTGGGGGAGCGTTGCAAGAAGAAGACGTACAATCTTTATTGAAAACTTTGCAAATGCTTCCAGACCATTGGCAAGGGCGTGTGTGTGGTTCTTTGGGGCGTCTTTCTGCCAAGGCTTTGGAACAATTAAAAGAGCACGGTTTAGCCCGCTATCATCATAATTTGGAAAGCAGCGAAAGTTTTTATCCTCAAGTGTGCAGTACGCAAAAATGGTCGGACAGGCTTGCCACTGTGCAGCGCGCGCAGCATGCAGGCTTATCTGTATGTTGTGGGGGCTTGTTAGGGCTTGGAGAGAGCTGGGAAGACCGCATTGACTTTGCTTTACGCTTACGCGCCCAAGGTATACAGCATGTGCCCATAAATTTTTTGTATGCGCATAAGGGCACGCCTTTAGAGCACGTACCGCCTCTTTCTGCCGAAGAAGCTCTACGCTGTATAGCCCTTTTTCGTCATATTTTGCCCACAGCTACCTTGCGTATTTGTGGAGGGCGTCCACAGATTTTGGGCGAGCGTCAAGAGCATATATTTGCCGCTGGTGCCAACGCGCTTATGACAGGCGACTATCTCACTACTAAGGGCAAGGGTATTGAAGGCGATTGTGCCATGATACAGGCGCAGGGCTTGGAGATTGTGGCATGAGTATTTCTTCTACAAAGTTTTCTGGTCTTTTTGTCACAGGTACGGGAACAGACGTGGGCAAATCCTTGGTGACAGCGGCGCTTTCTCGTGCCTTATGGCAAGAGGGTACAGCGCATATGCCCATAAAACCTGTACAAACGGGGGTAAGCTCTGTGGCTGATACCGACGCGGCTTTATATATGCGCGCTCATGAGGGTATAACTTCCACTAAAGGCGCGCCGTCGGCTACAACGCTCTTTTCCTACACTATGCCAGCTTCTCCGCATTTAGCGGCGGCACAGCAAGGGCAATCTTTGTGTGTGGCGGATATAGTGAACGCTCTTCAAGAGCAGTCATGTGACGTACCTCTCTTACTTGAGGGAGCTGGTGGCGTGTATGTCCCTTTAAATACGCATGAAACCTTACTTGACCTTATGCAAGCGCTGGCTTTGCCTGTGGTCTTGGTTATGCGCAATACCTTAGGGGCGTTGAATCACGCTTTATTGTCTTTGGACGTACTGCGCCAAAGAGGCTGTGCTGTAACTGCCCTTGTGTGCAAAGAAACAAATGTGGCGCAAGATGCTCATGAAAGCTGTATACGTGCTGACAATGTGGCATATTTGCGAGAATTTTTACGTGCTACTGACACCCTTGTCTTAGAGATACCCTATGTGGAAGTTCTCAACGAAGAGGGCTGGGACGTGTTAGCGCAGAGTGTGCGCCCCTTAGTGCAACATCTGGCGCAGCATCTGGTGCAACATTATAAAGGGGCTTCATGTGTACAAGAGGACGCTGTGCTTGCTTGGGATAAGGCGCATTTGTGGCACCCTTACACCTCCGCCACTGAGCCTTTGCCTGTGCATGAAGTGACTCACGCTAAAGGAACGCATATTTTTTTACGCGACGGAAGAGCCCTTGTGGACGGTATGTCGTCGTGGTGGTGTGCTGTGCATGGGTATGGGCAAGAGACGCTAGTGCAAGCGGTACAGCGGCAAGCGGCGTCTTTATCTCATGTGATGTTTGGCGGTATCACACACGCTCCAGCGGTGCAAGCTGGGCAAAGCTTGCTTAAGCTTTTACCCGAATATTCCCCACTGACGCGGATTTTTTGGGCTGATTCTGGCTCGGTGGCTGTGGAAGTAGCTTTGAAAATGGCTTTGCAATATCAGCAAGGGCAAGGTCAGCGCCATAAAATACTCAGTCCGCGCGGTGGCTATTATGGGGATACATTGGGCGCCATGTCTGTATGTGACCCTGTTAATGGTATGCATACCTTATTTACGCATGTGTTAGCGCAACAGATATTCATTGAAAGACCGTCATGCCCCTTTGACGGTAGTGTAGATTGTGTCTTTGACGCAGAGAGCTTACAGCCTTTAGAGCAAGCTTTTGCTGTGCATGGGCAAGAGCTGGCGGCCGTTATTTTGGAGCCCATAGTGCAAGGCGCAGGCGGCATGTATTTTTACCATCCGCGTTATATTCAGCGGGTGCGTGAATTGTGTGATACTCATGGCGTGTTACTTATTTTTGATGAAATAGCTACAGGTTTTGGGCGTACGGGAAAGATGTTTGCTCATGAGTGGTGCGCTTCCCATGCTGAGCAGGTTAATCCTGATATTATGTGTGTGGGTAAAGCGTTGACAGGGGGCATGATGACCTTGGCGGCTACTTTATGCACGCAACATGTAGCACAGGGTATTTGCGCAGACGGTAATGTGTTTATGCACGGTCCTACCTTTATGGCAAATCCTTTGGCATGCGCCGCGGCTCATGCGTCACTGTCTTTATTGGCACAAAGCCCGTGGCAAGACACAGTGGCTCGCATAGAGCGAGAGCTCAAGCAAGGGCTTATGCCTTGTGTGGGGCATGAAAAAGTTTCTGAGGTGCGTGTGCTTGGCGCCATTGGGGTTGTGGAAATGCGCCAGCCTGTGGATATGGCACAGCTTCAAGCTTTTTTTGTACAACATGGGGTGTGGATTCGTCCTTTTGGGCGCTTAATATACATCATGCCGCCTTTTGTGAGCAGTTCGCATGATGTGGAGAAGCTTTGTGCGGCAGTATGTATGGCTGTCATGCAAGAGTATTGCTAATATATATCATAAACTAGGGGAAAACCTTTTGTGAACAAAAGGTTCTTCCCCCAGACCCGCTTTGCTCTTGATTTGCGTAAACCTCGCAAGCTCGGTAACGCAAACGGCTGCGCCGCCCGCTGGGTCAGCCTTTCCAAAAAACTTTCGTCGCCTATTTACTTCGTAAATAGGGGGTAGTTTGGTTAAATAATAATAGATGGAGACACAAAGACATGACAATTTTGCTTCTATATGCAGTATTACTCTGCGTCCTTTCCTACTATTCTGTGGGTAAAGAAAATAGCAGCGCGGCTTTTTTCGTAAATAACAGACAATCTGGCACGGTGGCGGTGGCTTTTTCCATTATAGCCTCTTGTGTGGGCGGCTCTGCTACCTTGGGCATGGCGGGTCTGGCGTGGAATGTGGGGCTTCCTGCTTTTTGGTGGCTTGGTACAGGCGCTATGGGCTTGTGTATACTTACCATCTTTCTTGCAAAGCGTGTGCGTGAAAGCGGCGCCAGCACTTTGCCGGAAATGGTTACTACATTTATCGGTGCGCCAGCGCGTCCGCTGTCCTCTATCATTATTATTTTAGCGTGGTTTGCCATCACAGCGGCGCAATTTAGCGCTATGACAGCCTTGCTGACGCCTTTGCTCTCATCCTCCCTTGCTCTTGATGCGGAAACAGCCAAGAGTGTAGGGCTTCTTTTTGGTGCGGCTGTGGTCATTATATATGCCTGCATTGGCGGACAAGCGGCTATTATTAAAAGTGACGTGGTTCAGTACATGGTTTTGATGTTGGCTTTACTCGTAGCAGGCGCTTTTTTATGGGACGCCAACGGACAAGCGCTGACGTCTGTTCCTTTAGAGGTATTGAATGAAGGCTTTACGCTCAGCAAGTTTACCTATTTTCTCTTGATTTTGGGCGGTTCGTATGTGGTCTGTCCTATGCTATTTGGGCGTTTGCTTTCTGCGCGACACGAACATGTGGCAAGAAAAGGCGCTTTTTGGGCTGTTGTGGGTCTTGTCATCACAGCGGCGCTTATTGTGACGGTGGGCATTTTGTGTCGTGGTTTTGTGCCTACGGCGGCAGAGGGCACTTTGCCAGAAACTGTGCTGACCACGGTGCTTTTTGCTGAACTTCCCACATGGGCGAGCACCTTAGTGCTTTTAGGGATTTTTTCTGCGCTCATTTCTTCGGCAGATTCTAGCCTTGTGACAGCGGCCACCATTTGCTCCAACGATATTTTCCGCACTACCAGCCCTAAAGTGTGCCGCCTTTGTATTTTGGGCATAGGTATAGGCTCGGTACTGCTTGCCATACCCGGAAAGGGCATATTAGCTCTTTTGCTTATGGCCAATGATATATATGTGTGTGGTGTGGTGGTGCCTGTTTTTGTGGGTATGCTTTTGTATAAAAAAGCTGCACTACATACGGGTGTTATGACTCTTGCCATGGCTGTAGGGGGAGGCTTTGGGCTTGCCGCGGCTTTAAGTGGTGACACTATGTACGCTTATGCTGGCTTAGGCGTGGCCTTGGTGCTTTCCTTGGGCGCTGTGTATGCCGCTAAGGTGTTACCGCAGACAGGAAAAGAACTTTCTTAACAGGCTGTTGAAA
>CAYJFR010000175.1:0-4966 GCA_964369335.1 uncultured Desulfovibrionaceae bacterium
GCCGTTAGGCGAGGTACGAGCCTTACGGATATGGAGAGCAACGCGAGCCTTACGCAAATCGACAGCAACGCATCTATGCCTTTTATTTTTTATATAATACTGTTATTGCTGATATATTTTTTGAAAAAAATGAAAAAAGATTTAAAAGGGCGTTTTTTTAAAAAAACGCCCTTTTAAATTGTATTACACTGCCTTTCTGCTATTAAACGCCAAAGCTCCCTTAGCAACGCGATAAATATACCATATGGCGAAAATAAACCATAAGGGATAGATTAAAAAAGATAAAACGACGGTAATGCCGAGGATAAAGCTGACGCCAATGAGCAGTATTGAACTTATAAGCGCGCCCCAAAAAGTACCGATTTGCCACTGTATATGTTTTTTACAAAGCTCGTCGGCAGTGTTGCGGGTCAGATAGTTAATAATCACAGCAACAACGGCTGTCATACCGCCGCATATAATAGCCGCGCCGTATAGTCCATAGCAAATCCATATGATGGTAGTATTGCTTATTGAGGGTGAATTTTGAGACATATTATACCTCTATATGTTTGAGTTCAGCGGAAAGTTTGCCCGAATTGCAGCGTAAAACCACATAGCCGCCGGCGGCAAAATTTCCAGGATTGATGACAACAGTACGTCCTATGGTGTCTATATTACACGCTTCGTGTATATGCCCGCAAATACAAAAATCTGGTTGATTTTCTTCGATAAATTCACGAACAGCAGAAGAGCCTACATGCATACCGCCATTGATAACATCGCATAAAGTATCCTTGGGCGGATTATGCGATATGAGCACTTGTTTTGGCCATTTGCGCGCACTACGCCACGCTGTTTCCAGCCACTCGGCAAAAGCGGATTCAGGGTATTCACTGGGCGTACCAAAAGGGGTAAAGGTGGACGCGCCCACCCCAAAGATACAAACGTCTTCGGTAAGTTCACGTACTTCTGTGTGTAAATTCCAATTATTTTCTTGAAGCCACGTGGTAACTTCAGCTCTGTCCATATTACCGATTTGCGCTAAGACATGGGGATTGCGTTCTTGCAATGCAAATATGACTCGTTCAGCTTGTTTTACACCGCCGTCAAAGGTCATGTCGCCGGTCACAATAATGCCGTCAGCTTCCACAAGTTCTGGGATGGCGTCAATATTTGCCAAATCATCGTGTATATCTCCAAGGACAATCCACATAAGATCTTGCTGTTGTTCTTGGGAATCTTTGTGTATAGGTGTATGAGAGGCCTGTTCTGCACTTGGCATAGGGGTACTTCCTTGTTAAAGTTCTTGAAGAAATGCTGATACCTTCATGAGGCATTGCTGTTTTTTGCGGTAAAAGTTTTTTTAATATATGTATGAAAGAGCTTTTACATTTTTCTTGGGCAAAGTATCATATTTCAGAAAAGAGTAAAAGAGGGCGTCGTGGCGGAGAAAAATATTTTGCGTAGTCGCATGTTAGCGCAGAGAAAAACTATGGATAGCGCCTTGCTGGCTGAAAAAAGTCAGGCATTGCATACAAATATCTATGAAGATGCTGTGTGGAAAAACGCTGGTTCTGTGGGCTTATATATGGCTTTGCCGCAAGAAGTTCCCACCATTGCCTTGGTGGAAAGAGCGTGGCAAGAAGGCAAGCAGGTGTATTTGCCGCTGTGCCATAAAAAACAGCGTGGTGAAATGGACTTTATTGCGTGTTTAGGGCAAGAAGACTTGGCGCTGGGAGCGTATAACATTATGGAACCCACGGAAGAGGCGGCGGCGCGTTCTGGGGCAAAGCTTATACCAGATGCTAATACAGGGCAGCTTGATATACTGCTTGTGCCTGGTGTGGCATTTGATAAGCAAGGCTATAGAATTGGTTTTGGCGGTGGCTATTATGACCGCTTTTTACAGCGTCTTTTATGCGCAGAACCTAAAGCAAAAACGCGCTGTATAGGTATGGCTTTAGCGTGGCAAATAGTGGAAAAAGTCCCCTATGACACGTGGGATATACCCATGCATGGCATGGTAACTGAGGAGTCTTTCATATGGATATAAGCTTTATTCCCTTTTCTTTTCCCGCTGTACCGCAAGTGCGTTGTCTTTTTCAAACGCGCTCTGGAGGCAGTTCCATAAAAAACTATGGCGGTGGCAATATATCCTATGTGACAAAGGATCTTCCTGAGCATGTGTGTGCCAACCGTAAAGCTTTGCAAAAAGCCTTGGGATGCCCTTTCAGTGAACTTTCACAGGTGCACGGAGATAAAGTTATTTTTGAGCCAACAAGTACGCCAGTAGAAGGTTCAAAAGGGACATTACCCGAAGCTGACGGGCAAGCCACATGCAAAGCAGGGCTTGCGCTCATGATCAAAACCGCTGATTGTCAGCCTATTTTACTGGCGCATAAAAGCGGAAAAGCCATAATGGGCTTGCATGTGGGCTGGCGTGGTAATAGAATAGATTTTATAGCTACTGCTATGGACGCTTTTTGTCAGCAATATGATATTATTGCAAAAGATGTTTTTGCCGTACGTGGGCCAAGCTTAGGCCCACAAATGGCAGAATTTGTCAATTTTTCCACAGAATGGGGGCAGGAATATCTTTCGTGGTACGACGCGGCGGCGCAAACGTTGGACTTATGGGCATTAACACGCCATCAATTACGACAAAGCGGTATACCTGAAAGGCAGATTTTTGGGCTTGATATGTGTACACGCACTTTGCATGAAATGTTTTTTTCGTATAGATATGAAAAGGAATCGGGTAGACAAGCCTCTTTAATTTGGATACAAGAGTAAAAAGCGTACTTTTACAGTGTGTTGTGTGTTTCATGAAGTTTAGGGAGAGAAAAAGCGGTTGCGAGCTTGGCAGTGCTTTGGTAAACTCTGAGGACTATACTATTTTAATCACTCAAAACCTTACCTAATATTTATGAAAGAAACAAATACTATGCACACGCAAATCCTTGCAATCATTTGCAGTGTTTTTGATGCTTATTCTGCAACACTTTACCTTCCCTATGAAAATACGGGGCAATATCTTCTTGCTGCGACATTTTCTTTAGGCGACAGTGACGCATATACAGAGTCCATCAGTCCTAGTGTGGGGCTTGCCGGAGAGATCTTACAAACAGGTCAGCCTCTGGTAATGATGAATTTTGACAGGAATTTGCATAAGCTTGGGTATTATGTTGATGAGGATGACAGCGGCATTAAGGCTTTTATGGGCTGTGCTGTGCCTTCTGGTGGGGTTATTTGTGTTGATAGTAAAAAATTGTATTCTTTTTCTGATAAGGACGGGAAAATTTTACAACTTTTTGCAGATCTTTTGAGTAAGGGCGAAGATGATGAGCAAATGCCCACAGAGCCTGCTGGTGTTGCAGAGTATTTTTCTTGTTTAAGTATTGTACGTTCTTTGCGCTTTCAATATAAGGCGTGGCCTACATTTTTACAAAATTATTTGCGCACTGTGGCGTATGCCCTACGTTTTGATTATTGCGCCTTTGCTTCTCTTGACCCTTCCGAAGAATATTATGTGCTTGAAGGAGAGACCAAGCCTTACTTGCTCAGAGAGCATCAGCAGTTGGCTTTTCCTGTGCAAAGTGGCATGGTGGGTTGGGTTTTTCGCGATGAGCAACAGGCCATTTTTTCTGAAGGATTATCGGGAAATACCACCATTTCACTTTTTGGTAGGGTTCCGGATATGCCCAATTATCAAGCTATTATTTGTGTGCCTGTCATGGTGAACAAGTCCGCGCGAGGCGTGCTTTGTTTAGCTCATGCTGAAGGGCGCGAAATGGATGAAAATTTACGGTCTTTTGTGCATCAATGTGTGGATTATTTAGGACTTTTCTTGGAAAACCTTTATTTGCGAAGCCGTTTGCATCAGTATTTGCCCAAGGCTGAATTGCATGACAATGTGGCAAATTATGATACTAACCAAGTACCGCACGGTGAGGACGACTAATGTTTTCACGTTTACTAGGAAAGCTTGGCAAAAAACTTGCCATGGACCTTGGCACAGCTAATACCTTGCTCTATACGCGTGAGCACGGCATTGTGCTCAATGAGCCTTCAGTGGTGGCTGTGGACGCTGTCAATAATAGGGTTCTTGCCGTGGGCAATGAAGCTAAAGCCTATATTGGACGCACACCAAGGAATATACGTGCCATACGCCCCATGAAAGACGGCGTTATTGCTGACTTTGATGTGACTAAGGAAATGATTTCGTACTTTATTCGTAAGACTGTGACAGGTTTACGTTTTATGAAGCCATCCATGGTTATATGTGTGCCTACAGGTATCACACAAGTGGAAAAAAAGGCGGTTATTGACGCCGCTCTTATGGCGGGAGTACGCGAAGTCTTTCTTATTGAAGAGCCTATGGGCGCTGCCATTGGTGCTAATCTTCCTATACACGAACCCTTAGGAAACCTCGTGCTTGACATTGGCGGGGGAACGTCTGAGGTGGCTGTTATCACTATGGGTTCGACGGCTTTTTCCGAGTCTGTACGTATGGCTGGTGATGCTATGGATATGGCTGTTTTGCGCTATATTCACGACGTTTTTCAGATGGACGTGGGAGAAAACACCGCGGAAAATGTGAAGAAAATTCTGGGCTGTGCTGTACCTATGCCCAATGCGCCTTTGCTGGATGTTTCCGGTAAAGACTTGGTTCAAGGTGTGCCCAAGGTGGTGCGTATTTCTGAAGGGCATGTGCGCGAAGCTTTGCGCGACTGTACGCGTATTATTGTAAAAGCCGTGTTTACCGCCCTTGAAAAAACACCGCCTGAGTTAGCAGGGGATATTTATAGTAATGGCTTGTTGCTTGCTGGTGGTGGTGCTTTGCTCAAAGGGCTGGATCAACTCATTGCCCAAGAAACGCGCTTAAAGGTTGTGGTGGATGATGATCCTCTGACCACAGTGGTTCGCGGTACAGGCAAAACGTTAGACGACTTGGAGCGTTATTCACATCTCTTTATTAACTAGA
>CAYJFR010000176.1:0-4943 GCA_964369335.1 uncultured Desulfovibrionaceae bacterium
TACTAGAGTGTGTTCGCATAAAATGATTTTTCGTGTTATATAAGGAATATGAGTGAGTTTTTTCAATTATAATATCCAGAACGTGAAACATCAGTAAACTTCCATAAAAAACTCCCCTTTGATTGTTAAGTAAAATTAGAGTTCCTTTTTTACTTTGTCCAGTCAAAGGGGAGCATATTACCTATGCAGGGCTCGGCTTTATTTTATAAAATAGTTATGGATTATTCACCCAAGGCTGCGGCTTCGTCCACAATCCAAATAAGTTCCCCAAAGGTGGGACGTACTTTTTGTGCTGGTAAGGTGGGAGGAGCGAGCAAATCAAGAGCCAGCTTTAAAGCATTATGCTTTTCTTTACCAGATACAAGGAACATACCGCAACGTGTATTGTTTAATACAGGTAAGGTGAGGGTGATACGGTCAGCCTTACGTTCTGGTACGTATTGGTCAATGCACAAACGTGTTTTTTCCACAAGGGCTGGAGAGTTAGGAAAAATAGAACCGACGTGCCCATCTTCAGCCATACCCAAGATAATAAAGTCAAAGCGTGGGGTTTCTGTGGGGGTTTTAAAGTGTTCGCGTAAAAGAGTTTCATATTGTAAGGCGGCCTGTTCGGGGTCACTTTCGCCGCGCATACGGTAATAATGTGTTGCCGGCACATGAGAAAGAAGCTCACGGCGAGCCATGCCATAATTGCTGTCTGCATGGTCTGGATCTACGCAACGTTCATCCACCCAATAAATGGCAATGTTATCCCAAGGCAAACGCTCTGCCCAGTCAGGACTACTCAAAAGCTGAAAGAAAGGAATGGGCGTATTTCCGCCAGAAATGGCGACGTTAAAAATACCGCGTTCGGCTATGGCTTCTTCGCAATGCTCTGCAAAAATATGCGCGGCGCGTTCTGCCATGGCAGCTTCATGCTTGTGAACGTGTACAGAAAGATGTGTGGACTGACTCAGTTGTGACATATATTTTCTCCCAAAAATACCGAAGTTGCGTGTGCTAACCCTAAAGATTGTTAGTCACGTGCTGGTTACGACAAGGCTACATTTTTTGTTGTCTTGGACTGTGCCATAAGCTCGCCCGTATGGGAAGAGGCAAAGCACTCTTTATTTTTTAGGCAAAGGTTTGCCCATATAATTCTCATCGTCAGGTAAATAAAGTACATCTCCATTGTCCAAGGTCATAAAGTGCACATGGGCTTTACAGCTCACTTTGGACGCCTCCAGCAAAAATTCTGCATCCTTACCTTCGGTTTGTAATTCATGGTTAAAATTATCTTCTAAAGTTGTGCCTACGTTCAAACGCGTCCCTCTGTTGACCTTTTGCTTAAACTCCAACTGCCCATGCGAAGTACGTGCTTCTACGGTAATATCAAAGGTCATATTGCGGATGATATACGGCCCATTATTATAGCCGCGTATGCGCACCACCAGAATAGGCTCTTTTTGTCCTCTAGGTTTATGCAAAAAAGCTGTACATTCGTCTACGCTTAATTGTGCTTCAATGCGCTGTTTGTCTTTCTCTCTTTGTATTTTACGAGCTTTTACTCGTCCCATCTCTAAAGCCGTATCTTCTTGCACATAGGCGTGTACAAGCTCTTTGGCATTGAGAAAGCGTACTATGCGCCAATCAGGTTTTTTTTGTAGCAAAAATTGCAGGACATATTCTTTTTCTATGCGCGGATATTCCATTTTCACTATGGCAACGGCGTCGGTGCGTGTTTGTGTGTGGAGTGAAAAATTGCCAGCAATTTGTGTGATAAAGTTAGGCGGCACAGGCAAGAGAGGGTCTAAAGGATTGGTGGAGTCTTCCTTTTCGGCGTCCTCTTCACGAGTGTTCATTTTTTGTAGGAAAAATTTTTGTATATCTTCAGAAAGCAGTGGTACTTGTGTGTTTCTTGGTGCGCTGCTTGCAGACGCCATAGGCTGTGAAAGGATATGCTGTGCAAAATCTTCCGAAAGGGTGCGAAAATCCACCAAGGTAGCAAGGGCTGCAAGATCCGCTGTGAGCAATGCCGTATTTAACTTGGCAATATACGCCTCTGGGCTGTTGGCATGGGTGTATTTTTTCCAAGCCCAAAAGCCGCCGCCTGCCACGAGGGCAGTGACAACAAGACCTATAACGAGAGATTTCTTTTCATTCAAAAAGGTTTTGGCTTTTTCAACAGCGGACATATTATTCTCACACTAGGGTTATTTAGACGTTTTCTGAAGGGGGTTAGCCTGTACTCTTTTTGCCACAGGAACGGCTTGCATGGCCGCAGACAAAGGAGGAATTCGTAAAGGGGTGCTGGTCATGGCTGTATGGTCTACCAAGTGACAGCGTATTTGCACCAAGGCTCCCACAGGTGCTGGGACAATAAGTTTCTGTATTTTTTGCGTCAAGGAGTTTTTTCTCCATTGTCCTACTGTGCCCAAAAGGGAAGAGTAAAGGCGCATATTTCCTAAGCGACGTGGAAGCGGAGTAGGTTTGAGCATTTGTTGGCGTGAAAGGTTATACAAAGTAGTATATACACTTTTCCAGTTATGCCAAGAGCATCCTTGTAAAAAGTCTGGTTGTGCGCTTTTTTTCCACGACATTTGTATACCTGCCATAGAGCACGGATTCCACCCTTGATAAAGAACACCTCTTACAGCAAGGCGTAAAGCTTCTTGTAAAAGGGCGTGTAAGGGAGGATAGCTTGTGCCAGCGGCTATGGGCGGCAGCATCAGCGCTACATAGTCAAAGCTTTTGTCGTTGAAAGGCAAGTTGTCCAAGGCGCGTGGCGCTAGAGCGTGCATTTCTACACGCTGGTGTAAAGCTGGGTCCATGTTGTGTATGAGGTGCGCAGAAGGTGCAATGGCGCTCACGTCAAAGCCGCTTTGCCACAACCATTCTAAAGTCTTGGGGCTGTCAAAATATATTTGCAAGAAGCTGTGTCCGCGCCGAGGCCAAGGGGAAAGCATTTTTTTGGTAAGGTTAAGGCCACAGTGTAAGGCAAAACTTCCTTGGGGGCTTTGGTGCCAAGAGTCATAGAGCGCAAAAAAATCTTGTTCCTTTGTCATAGCGCCACCATAAGGGAGAAGGCTTAGGGAAGGCAAGTGTAAAATACTTTTTGAACAGCTTACAGTTATAATAGAGAATACCAAGAGTTGACAATTGTCGCCGCACTTCGTACCAATGAGCACGTTTTACATTATGCAAAAATAATTTAGTAAGGAAAGTATATGCAAAAAGAACTTGAAGTAGCGTTGAGCTGTATTCGCCCCATCTTACAGCAAGATGGGGGTGATATAGAACTTGTGGAAATAACAGAAGATAATATTGTAAAAGTACGTTTGCTAGGTCAATGTGACGGATGCCCTAAGTCTGGTCAAACCTTAAAGAATATTATTACAAAAACCTTTGTTAAAATGGTTCCCGGCATTCGCAAAGTCGAAGCCGTTAACTAGATTTGCACTAAGCGGAGAATATATGTCTGTAGTAAGAACGCGATTTGCCCCCAGTCCCACAGGGCATTTGCATATTGGCGGTGCGCGCACAGCGCTTTTTTGTTGGCTTTTGGCGCGTCATCACGGTGGTGAGTTCTATTTACGCATTGAAGATACGGACTTAGAGCGTTCTAAGCAAGAATATACCGATTCTATCCTCGCCTCCATGCGCTGGCTTGGTTTGGATTGGGACGGCGAGCTTGTGTATCAAACTCAGCGCACAGCAGAATATAATGCCGCTGTGGATAAGCTTCTTGCCTCTGGTCATGCTTATTGGTGCTCATGTACGCCAGAAGAAGTAGACGCCATGCGCGAAGAAGCCAGAGCCAAGGGCGAAAAGCCCCGCTATAACGGATGTTGCCGTGAGAAAAATGTGGGCCCTGGTGAGGGGCATTGCGTGCGCTTAAAAACACCCCGTACAGGCAAGGTCAGCTTTGACGATATGGTTAAAGGGCTTATTGTGGTGAATGTCAACGAGCTTGACGATATGATTGTACGCCGCTCTGACGGTATGCCCACCTACAATATGGCTGTGGTAGTAGATGACCACGGCATGGGTATAACTCACGTCATGCGCGGTGACGACCATATTTCCAACACGCCACGCCAGATTTTAATTTACAATGCCCTTGGTTTGGAATTGCCCCGCTTTGGGCACGTGCCCATGATTTTAGGGCCAGACAAGCAAAAGCTTTCCAAGCGTCACGGCGCACGCGCTACCATCGAATACGAGCAAGACGGTTTATTGCCAGAAGCTTTAGTGAACTATTTGGTGCGTCTTGGCTGGTCTCACGGCGATCAGGAAATTTTTGGCTTGCAAGAGCTTATCTCTCTCTTTGACGGCACAAGCCTCAACGCCGCCGCTTCAGCTTTCGCCCCTGAAAAATTACAATGGCTCAACGCGCATTATTTGCGTGCTTTACCTGTTGAAGAATTGGCAAAGCGCACTTTGCCCTTTGTGCACAAAGAAGGTTTTACGCAAGCCACAGAAGCGCAGATTATGCCCATGGTGCCACTTTTTGCTGAGCGTGCTACGGACTTGGTAGAGCTTGCCAAGGCTTTACAGCCCTTGCTTATATCCTCCTCTGAGCTTGAATTTGCCGAAGCGGCTTTGAAAAAAGCCCATTCCGCCGACAGTGCCGCTCTTATGCAAACTTTAGCGGCATCTTTTGCAAGTTTAGAAGAGTTCAGCGCAGAAGCCACAGAACAAGCGCTGAATAGTTTTGTCGAAGAACAAGGTTTAAAGTTTAAGCAGGTAGGGCCGCCTTTGCGTGTGGCATTGCTGGGCTATATGGGCGGGCCGCATTTGCCTGAAGTTATGGCAGTGCTTGGCAAAGAAGAAAGTTTAGCGCGTATACAGAAGTTTGCCGCGTTATAGTTTTTATTGGGGAGGGGCATTCTTATTTACAAGCTTTACTGGGGAGACCGGTTTGAAATAAGGATCTCCCCCAGACCCCCTCGCACAACCGTTTT
>CAYJFR010000177.1:0-4938 GCA_964369335.1 uncultured Desulfovibrionaceae bacterium
AAATACGTTCGTAAACGTCGCGTATTAACCAGAGTTCACATCGAACAAGCTTAGTTTACCAAGGCTTTTGCCTAGGTTTTCACTAAAAATGCACCGCCGCATCAGAAGACTGCCTTTATAAGGGCGTCGTCTTCTCTGCGGCGTTGTCTTTTTCCTTGCCTTTTGCACAAGCATTTCGTAAGTAGAAAAAGTTTGTGTTGAAAAACACCACACACGCACCACTCAAAAGCACATTTTCGCACCTTCCTCGCCATGTGTTTTTGTACTATATCCACTCCATGACTCAACATATACCGAGTCGTACATAAAAAGACTAGAGCTCTTAGGAAAATGAGAAAATTATGAGATTTGTAGATGAAGCTGTCATTACAGTAAAAGCAGGTAAGGGTGGGCATGGATGTATTTCCTTTCGCCGTGAAAAATTTGTTCCGCGTGGCGGGCCTGACGGCGGCGACGGCGGTAACGGTGGCAATGTACGCGTACGCGCTGACGCTCGCTTATTAAGTCTTTATGACTTTCGCTTAAAACGTCATTACGAAGCACAAAACGGACAGCCCGGCATGGGCAGTCAGTGCCACGGACGTAAGGGCGAAGACCTGTATTTGCACTTGCCCGAAGGTACGCTTATTTATGAGCAAGGCCCTGAGGGGGAAACCCTTGTGGCAGACCTCACCGACCCAGAAGCAGAATTTACTTTAGCCAGTGGCGGCCGTGGCGGTAAGGGCAATGAGCACTTTAAATCTTCCACCATGCGCGCCCCGCGTTTTTCTCAGCCCGGCGAAATGGGCGAAGAGCGCACCCTACGCCTTGAGCTAAAAATCCTTGCTGATGCTGGACTTGTGGGCTTGCCCAATGCCGGTAAATCCACCTTTATTTCCCAAGTGTCTGCCGCGCGTCCTAAAATTGCCGCTTATCCCTTCACTACCCTTGTACCTAATCTTGGCGTGATGATTGACGAGTACGACCCCGGTAGACGCATGGTTATTGCCGACATTCCGGGACTTATCGAAGGTGCACACCAAGGGCAAGGTTTGGGTACTCGCTTTTTAAAGCATGTGGAGCGCACTCGCTTTATTGTGCATATTTTGAGCATTGAAGACCTTGACCAAGATGACCCTTGGGCAGGTTTTGAACTTATTAACAGCGAATTGCGCCAATTTGACCCAGCCCTTGCCGACCGCGTGCAAGTGGAAGTGGTCAATAAAATTGATACGGTGGACGAAGAAACTTTAGAAGCTCTAAAAGCCCGCGCCGAAGCTGATAAACGCCCCATTTTCTTTATATCTGCCATGCACGGACAAGGCATTGAAGAGCTTGTGGCGCATATTTGGAAAATGCGTGACGCTTTAGACCAAAATGCTCCTTTCTTGCATTTCAAGACCTTTGAAAAGGAAGAAGAGGAAGAATTCCCAGAAATTGAAGTGGAATACGTTAAAGAATAACAAAGAGGCAGTATGCTACATAAAAAACGCTTTTGGATTATCGCTATTGTTATGCTCCTTGCGGGCTATATCTACCAAACTTTAACCCATGAGCGTTTTGGCGCTGCTCCTTCGGGAGAGCGCTTGGCTCTTATGGAGAAACTGCCTAATTTTAAAGACGGGGCGTTTTTTAATACCATGCCCGATCCCACCAATTTGGAAAGGGAAAATTTCTTTATTCGTATGTATCAAATACATTTTGATAAAGAAAAAGGCTCGCGTATCCCTGCGGCATCTGTGCCTTCTCAAAAGACCGATCTTAAAGCCTTGGATGTGGCGCAAAATGTCATGATTCCCTTGGGGCATTCTTCCTTTTATTTGCAAATACACGGGCTTCGTATGCTTATTGACCCTGTCTTTGCCAATTATGCCGCCCCTTTTTCCTTTTTGAATCAATCTTTTGAAGGAACTAATGTTTATTCCGTCGAAGACTTGCCGCCTATAGACTATATTCTTATTTCCCATGACCATTATGACCATCTTGATTACGACACTATGCAGGCTATGCAGCCCTTGTTGCGTAAAAAAGTCATTGCTCCCATTGGCATTGGCGCACACTTGGAACTTTGGGGCTATACGCCAGAACAGCTTTTAGAAGGCTATTGGTATGACACCTTCAATATTGAAAATGATGTACAAGTGCAAATTCTTCCTGCGCGTCACTATTCCAGCCGTCTTTTTGGGAAAAATAAAACTCTTTGGGCAGCCTTTGCCATCATGAGCCCCAGCGAAAAAATATTTTTCAGCGGTGACACGGGCTATGGTGACCATATTTTAGAAATTGCGCAAAAAGTGGGCTCTTTTGATACGGTGCTTATTGATTGCGGGCAATTCAATGCCAAAGGCTGGCCGCATATTCATATGCTTCCCAAGGATGTGGCGCGTTCTGCCGAGGAGCTAGGCGCCAAGCGTCTTATCCCCATACACAATGGGAAGTTTTCCATTGCCTTACACGATTGGAAAGACCCTTTAGACCAGATTACCGAGGCTTCTCAAGGCAAAGATTATACCTTGCTCACACCTCTTATTGGGGATATTATTGAGCTTGACACTGAGGGACAAATTTTCAGTGCATGGTGGAAAAATATTCAATAAAAGGGGACTTATATGCTACAACCACCTAATATTTTAACCATCGCTGGCTCCGATTCTGGCGGCGGTGCAGGCATTCAAGCCGACCTTAAAACCATTATGGCTCTTGGCGGCTATGGCATGAGCGTCATTACTGCTCTTACAGCGCAAAATGGCGAAGGAGTCAGCGCCATTCACGCTCCAGACCCTGATTTTGCCGTAGCGCAACTTCACGCCGTGCTCAAGGGCTTTCCAGTGGCATCAGCCAAGACAGGCATGCTGTTTTCTGCCGATATTATGCGGGCGCTGGCTTCAGAACTGGAACAAGTGTCTTTTCCTCTGGTCATTGACCCTGTGTGCGTCAGCCAAAGCGGACACACGCTTTTACAAGAAGACGCCGTCAGCACGTTGAAAGAGCGCATTATCCCTCTAGCCACCTTGCTTACACCCAACAGACCCGAAGCTGAATTTCTCACGGGCTTGAGCATTACAAGCCAAGAAGATATTGCCGCCGCTGGCGCAAAACTTTTGTCCTTGGGAGCGCAAGCCGTGCTTATTAAAGGCGGACATTTTGACGCGTCTATTATGCTCACCGATTGGCTTTGCTTGCCTGACCAAGAGCCGCAAGCACTGCCACAAGCGCACGTCACCACTTCTAATAATCATGGTACAGGCTGCACCTTGTCGGCGGCTATCGCTACCTATTTAGCTTTAGAAATGCCCTTACGCATTGCTATTACCAAGGCGCAAGAATACGTGAATCTTGGTTTACGCAAAAGCTACGCCCCCGGTAAGGGGCATGGGCCGTTGAATCACGCCGCCAAGAAATAACAACAGGCTGTTGAAAATATTGTTAGCTCATCCCCTTTAGGGATGAGCAATAAGCGCGTTTTGAAAATTTCCCCAAGAAAAATAAAAACTTTACTTATACAAAAATACAGACCCTTGGCTTTCTGCAAAGCTGACACTTTGCAGTAAAGAGCGCCAAAGGCTTCCAAAAAGTGCCCCGTATTCTTTTTCTAAATTCCTGTCTTCGTATAAATCTGCCAGCGGGTCTACATTTGTGAGACTGTACAGCTCTGACAGCGCCAAATCTTGCCCGCCTAAGGCGTCCACTATGCCGAGATGTAAGGCTTCACGCCCTGTGAAAATACGTCCATCGGCAATTTTTTGAATATCTTCCACAGGCTTCTTACGTCCTTCTGCCACCATTGCTACAAATTGTCCGTATAAATCGTCCATCACACCTTGAAAGTACGCTCTATCTTCAGGAGAAAGGGCGCGCATCATGGAACCGGCATCTTTAAACTTGCCTGTGGTGAGAGATTCTTGCCCCACACCAATGGATTCCATAAGCTTATAAATTTGCGGAATATCCATACGCACACCAATAGAGCCTGTGATGGTGCTAGGATTGGCTACAATGTATTGCGCCGCCATGGCAACCATAAGCCCACCAGAAGCGGCAGCACTGCCCATAGAGGCAACGATGGGCTTTTTCTTTCCAAGAGCGAGCAGGGCGCTATAAATTTCTTGAGAGGCCGCCGCGCCGCCGCCAGGGGAATCTATACGCAATAAGACGCCTTTGACATGGTCTGCATGCTCTAAGGTTCTGATCCACTCTAAAGTGGGCTTAGTTTCCATGATGGCGCCTTCAACGCGTACCACAGCAATACGCTCACCGCCCAGCGATGAACCTTCGCCAGTGACAGCAAGCCAAATAATACCGATAATACATAAGATACCGCCCCAAAAAATAATAGGACGGCGTTTGCGAAAAGGCTTGGGACGCAACAAAGACACCAGCTCTTGTAAGAGGGTGACGGTGAGAGCATTGTCCGTTGCGGCGGCTTTATCTGCGGCGGAAGATCCCACAGGCTTGGCGCCCACAGGAGGAAAGGGAGGCGCTTGTGGAGGGATAGGGGGCGCCGTGTTGGGAATAAGCGCTTCTTTTTCTAGGGTGAGCAAGCCATCCTCATCTTCCTTGGGAGGGACTTGCTGTGCTGCTTTTTCAGATGTAGGAGCTTCTTCAGGGTAAAGCTCCAGCAAAAAATCGTTTTTTTTATCCATAATATCCTCCAGGAGAGAAAGCTATAGTGCGGAATGATTTTGTAAGTATGCTTTTATAAGAGAAAGATTTTTGAATAAAAAAAGGGAGAAAGCAAGCACTTTCTCCCTTAATATATGAGCTATGCGTGTCATGCCTATGGCATAACACAAGCACGTAAAGCTTTAACCTTATTCAGCGTCAGAACCTTCGGCTTCAGCTTTTTCTGCCATTTTTTGTTGGAACAAGTCGCCTAAGCTTTGACCAGTTTCAGCAGGACCGGAACGGAATTCTTTAGGCTTTTTGCGCTCTTCTTCGTCACGGATTTGCTTAATGGAC
>CAYJFR010000178.1:0-1611 GCA_964369335.1 uncultured Desulfovibrionaceae bacterium
TTTCTGTAAAAAAGATAACAACTATATGAAATGATAAAATATTTAACTCTTCTTATGGAAAGTACAAATTCCTCTACGTGGCATTTTACTCAAGGGCATAATTTTTTGCTTTTTATTATATATATGTGAGGGTTTAGCCTATCTTATAGAGGCATAAGCTAGGCTAACCTTCTTCTTGCTTCTGATATTTTAAAATCGTAATTGAAGATTGAATTTGAAATATAGTTTCCCATTTTTTTCTAAAATCAAACTTCCGTAACAATGTCTGGTTGTTGAAGGAGTATCGAATTTTATATTTTCAAAAAGATAGTCTTCAAGTGTGTCTTTATCGATAATATGATAACCAATTTGTTCGCCATTTTCTTTTACAACTATAAGACCATTAGAAATAAATGTTCCATCCCATTTTGAGCCTGAAAAAAATCCTAACAATACACAAAGTAAAAAACGTTTAACTTTAACGGTAAGAGTTTTTTTATCTTGATTAAAGAGATTTTTTTCAATAATATTGTCTAAATTTTCAGATAATTTAGAAGACCTGTTAATATAAAATTCTAGAAGCATTTCCGCTAAGAGTGTGGGCATGATACTATCAACCATAGTTAAGTTATAGTCTAGCGTGCTCTTTTCAACTTTTGCAAATTTAAAACTTCCCCCTAAAGAAAGTATCTTGTTTATTCTATCAGTCAATTTAGTCCGTGTATCTATAGCATTTACCTCTAAAACATGCGTATTTTGTAAACCGTCAACTTCAAAAACAAAGTTAGTATTGCCAGATGCATTTAATAGGGTTGGCTTACTGCCAATATAGGATTTTATACCAAATCCCTGATGATGTATTTGATGACCTTGGCTGCTTATATCTAACACAATGTCAGATTTTTGTGTGCTATTTCCACCTTTCTTCAAGGACAGTCCGAGCGATGTCTCAATACAATCAAATTCTGGAATTGCAAAAGTACCTGAGCCATGTGTTATGGCAGATAACAATGTTCTTATGCTTTCATTGTTTATAAAGGATGAAACTTCTACTTCTTTTTCTTCACCTGTAACTTTGTTTTTTACTAGAACTTTATCTGTTGGGGATAGATAACACTCTTCTGCCATATTAAGCGTTGTTACTTTAGATACAGTAAAAAAATCTGATGTTGATTTAAGGTTTAAATATTTATCAGCTAAAAATAATTTTTTATCATTTATAAGTTTTATAAATGAGTATAGTTCTGTCCATTCACCTTTATTTTTTGTGCTGCTCATATTATTCTCCGTGTTTTTTTTTAGGTATAATAAATGTTTTACAAGAGATTTTCCACATTCTCGGACTGCATCCACAGCAACGCTATTTCCTAATAGCTTCATGGCTTGGGTTTCACTAACTGGTAGTTTAAATTCATCGGGAAAGCCTTGCATTTTTTTAGCTTCAGTAGAGCTTATTCTTCTTACTTCTCCATCCACAAGATAAGAGTCCCAATTTCTCCTATCTGTAATAGGAGAACCTCGACCTCCAACTCTAAGTGTAAATCCTATTTCTCTAGAGCATTTTCCATTCCAAACATCCGACATGGTAAATTTTAGTGGTAATGTGGGGGGGAAAGAAAAGTTTGATAAAAT
>CAYJFR010000178.1:1621-4814 GCA_964369335.1 uncultured Desulfovibrionaceae bacterium
TCTTCATTTTTAAAACCAATCATAAATATACGCGGTCTGAGTTGCGGAAGCCCGTAATCTTGTGCTTTTACAATTTTATAATAAAGACTATAACCAAGTTCATTTTGTAAAATATTTTTAATCACCTTAAATGTATTGCCATTATCGTGATTTAATAAACCTTGAACATTTTCTAAAAAATAGGCTGATGGCTGTTTTTTTTCTATTATTTCTGCAATATAAAAGAACAAATTGCCACGCTCAGATTTAATAGTATCATTAAATCCATGTTTTAAGCCAGCTTGACTGAAGGGTTGACAAGGAAAACCAGCGCAAAGCACGTCAAAATCGGGAATATCCAAGGGCGAAACTTCTCTAATATCTTTATTAAACATATTAGAGGAAAATAACTCGCTGCTTGTTTCTTGAAAGTTTGCAATATAGGTACTTCTTGCAAATTCATCAATTTCTGAAGCGAAAACGCAAGAGCCCCCAAGAGAATCCATTGCTAAATGAAATCCACCTATGCCAGCAAAAAGGTCTATGTAGGTAAATTTTTTCTTAGCATTATCATGAGTTGTAATTTTTTTTTCCATTATATTATCCTTAGTGGAAAACTACCATAAGCCTTTTGTTATTGCAATGTAGCAAAAATATTCATTGTGTACTTAACATATTGTAAAAGAAGAAAATTATGTTGCATTTGAGAACTATTTTGTAATTGACTCATTTATATTTTTATTCTATTGAGAAATATTATTATATATTGTAGTTAGTTATTGCGTTATGTCGCCTTGTGTACGCAAACATGTTATCATGTGGTGTTACATTGGTAGGCTGTTAACGTGTTCTATCGCTCTTTTCTCTCAACCTTAACTTAATCATAAGAGACAGTATGCTTCGTTCTTTTCGCATTGTTTGTGATGCTCCGTATATTCCCTTGGTGGAAGCTTTGTTGCAGGCTGAAGGCTATGCCTTTAGTGCAGAACCTTTTTCTCCTTGGTGTCGCATTTTACAAGAAGAGCCTCGCCCCTTGGGTGGAAGTTTGGCGGCTATTTTTGGGCTTATCTATATACAAGACCGCTCTTCCATGCTGCCTCCTCTGGCTTTATTGGACGCGGACACCACCCAAAGCAACACTTTTTCGCAAAATCCCGCCATTGTGGATATGTGCGCCAGTCCTGGCAGTAAGACAGGATTTTTAGGTCAGTTGGCAGGAAAAAGCAGTTTTGTTTTGGGTAATGAACCAGCCAAGCCGCGCCTTGCCACTTTACGCGCTAATATGCAAACCCTTTCCTTGACTCATGTGAGCACCTGTTCTTATGGCGGCGAAGCTTTACCTTTGCGTCACGGCAGTCTTGATTGTATTCAGCTAGACCCTCCTTGTTCGGGATGGGGCACTGTAGAAAAAAATCCTCAGGTGTTGAAATTGTGGCAAGGGGATAAGGTCAAGCCGCTCATTGCTTTACAACAGCTTCTCTTACAAAAGGCGTGGCATCTTTTACGCCCCGGCGGTTGCGTGGTGTATTCCACATGCACCACCAATATTCAGGAAAATGAGGAGCAAGTACGCTATGCCGTAGAAGAGTTGGGCTTTGAAGTGATTGCTCTTCCCTTCTTTGACGGCTTTGTGTGGGAAGATGCTACAAGCTATAGCCCTTATGGCGCAGGTACTTTGCGTGTGGACGGTGAACGCTCTGGCGCGCAAGGCTTTTATATTGCCAAGTTGCGTAAACCTCTCAGCGCTTGTATAGAAGAGATTTCTGACTCTGACCATGAACATATCTTTGAAGTTCCCCATTGCCTAGACATCAGCGCTCTTGAGGGCGCTTGTACGGATGTTTCTCTTCTTCCTCAAGGCAAGCTCGCCCTGTATGGCGATACGGTGCGCTTCATTCCTCAAGCGGCCTTGTCCATTGTCTCCTCTGCTTTGCAATGGCAAGCGGCGCCCTTGGGTAAGCTTATGGGAGATAGTATTCGCTTACATCCTCGCTGTCGTAGCTTTATGCCTGTAGAGCCGCCGCAAGACGCCCTTATTTTGGAAGATATGGCGCAGGTACGAGCTTTATTGCAAGGGCAAAGCTTACAAACATCCCTTACAGGGCGTGATACTGGCATGTATTTAGCTGTCAATGGCTCTCCCCTTCCTTTGGGACGTGTGACGCTCAAAAAAGGGCGTGTTTTGTGGTCAGCCAAGTAAAAAGAAGGTTACAAAAACACATTTCATGTAATGGATGTTGACATTTTTATGAAAAATATTTACGAAAAGCGAGGCTGGAAAGATACGCTGTTTTAGATTTAAACATAGGAAATTTCTATGAATTCACAAGGTTTAACGATTGTTGGTTTTGCTACGGTAGCAGAGGAGCATCATGAATTATTTCTTGCTATTTCTGCGCACATGATTTCAGTAACTCGCAGGGAGAGTGGCTGCTTGCAGTCCAATGTCTATCAAGACAAGACATATCCCAATAAATTTATGCTTCATGAAATTTGGCAAGATGAGAAAAGCTGGACAACACATTTACAGCAAAGGCATATTGCTAATTTTTCAGAACAAAGCCACATGATTGGCACAGATTTTGAGATTCGTAAATTTGAATACAGAGATTTATAGCTCGTATATACGATGATACTCAATGAAAAGCCGACCAAGGATAATTCCACGGTCGGCTTTTTATTTTTATGAGATATGTTATTATTTTGTATTTTTCAAAATATCTTCTAAGGCAACTAAGAAAGCGTCAAGTTGAGCTTCTTCCACAGTCAAAGCAGGAAGGAGGCGCAACACAGTATCTTGTGTGAGATTACAAATAAAGCCGCGTGCTATAAGCTCATCCCATACAGGTTTTCCAGCAACAGCAAGGTCAATGCCAAGCATAAGCCCAAGCCCGCGCACCTCTTTAATGGTTCCCGGCAAACGCTGAGATAAAGCGTCTACTTTTTGCATAAAAGCTGTGCCCAATGTGGCGGCGCGTTCTGCCAAATTGTCGCGCAGTAAAATTTCTATGCATTTATCTGCCACAGCAGAAGCTAAAGCTCCGCCGCCGAAGGTAGTGGCATGACTGCCCGCTTCAAAGCCTGCATTAACTTCATTGGTGGTTAAAATAGCGCCCATAGGCAAGCCATTAGCCAAAGCTTTTGCCATGGATATAATATCTGGCTTAACGTCAAAGTGTTGGAAAGCCCAGAATTTTCCTGTGCGGCACAGACC
>CAYJFR010000179.1:0-4625 GCA_964369335.1 uncultured Desulfovibrionaceae bacterium
TATGATGGGTAAGAAAAGTGGTTTCAATGATACGCGAGGAAACGTTTTTTTTCAGATTTTAGAGATTGTAAAAATAAAGAAGCCCAAATTTATTTTGCTTGAAAATGTAAAAAATTTACTCACGCATAATAAAGGTGAAACATTTGAAATAATAACAAAATCTTTAAGAGACTCTGGTTATCCGTATATTTATTCAGATATATTTAACTCTAAATGTTTTTCTTTAGCACAAAATCGTAGCAGGGTGTATATTTTTGCTTCAAAGGAAAATATACTAAGTAAAGATTTTGATTTTACTTGTAAAGATGTTGAATCAACGTTTAAGGGAATAATTACGAAATCATCACTTGTGACACATCAGTATACGTATGAAATACTAGATAAGGATGTAGATAAAAAATATTACTTATCTGAGGTTATTAAGCCTACAATATTATCAGATGGCTCTAAAAATTTTAAATCAAAATCCGAAATTAATCAATTAATAGCCCGTCCTTTGACAGCTACAATGGCAAAGATGCATAGGGCTTGCCAAGATAATTACTTTAGCGACGATTTTGTTTATAGTGTAAATCCAGTTGAGTACGTGACTACTCACTTTACAAAAAGTGAGCTTGCACTGCAAAATATACGTAGAATTACTCCCAAAGAAGCTTTTTTGTTACAAGGTTTTGATGTTGATTTTTTTATGAAAGCAAAGGATTCTGGAATTAGTGATTCACAGCTTTATAAGCAAGCAGGAAATGCCGTTAGTGTAAACACTGTGTATGCAATTTTGTATTATTTATTAATTGAAAAAAACATAACTGGAGAAAGATATGTTCTTTGAGTTACATGATGAAAAGAGAATTGGATACAAGAAACTTTCTCAAGCTGACCTAGGAATTGGGAAAAGTTCAAATCAAACTCATATTGGTTTAAGTGAATATGTCCTTAAATATTTAGATAATAGAGACGTTATCAACGAAGATTCAATATTTATTTTTGAAAACAGTTTTGAATTTATTGATGCTTACTTTGATAGAATTAAGAACAAAGATGGTTCATTTCGCAGCCCCAAAATTCGTATTGGGAAAAAAGGCTGTGTTTCCGTTGTTTCTACAATAAGAGGCATTGTTAAAGATGCAGATAGTTCTCTCGAGTGGTATTTAATTTGGTTTGGTTTGAAGAGTGAAAAACTTGTATTTTTTCTTTTACATAGTGATTCTGAAGATTATGAAAAAGTGACGGCGTTAGGGGTAGAGTTAACTGCCACTGGAGCGAAGTATTTAAGTAGTAAAAGCTCTCATTTCGAGCCTTTAGCCCTGTATGTTGAAAGTAAAATTAACGAAACCGGTGAAAAAATTCTAGAAGAGTTAGAAATTATAGTTCAAACAGGAATAATTGAGCCTAGCAGAAAATTTAGACAATATGATTTAGATAAAGCAATTGAGCGTAATAAAGAGATTGGTCGAAAAGGTGAAGAGTTAATAAAATTATATTTAGAGGGAAAAATCGAAGAAGGTGAGATTACCGATTTGACGTGGTGCAATGAACAGCATGAAACAGGTACTCCCTATGATTTCTTTTTTAAAGATGCATCTGGTAAAACTCGCTACTTTGATGTTAAGACCACAGAACGCCACTTTGCTCAAAAAATAGTATGTAGCAGTCAAGAAATGAATTTTGCTTCAACTGCTCAAGATAGCTATGGTATATATCGAGTTTATAAGAATGAAAATGGTGAATTTAGTTTAAAAATTTGTGATGATTGTAAAGGCTTATCTGCTAAAATCACAGCTAGCACTACAATTTATTCAAATGTATTAACGCAGTTAAATGTAGATTTTAAAGGCTCTAAGTTAGCTTTTTCTCCCACACTTTCTTCATTAAAATTCAGTTCTGAGATTTCCTTGAATTCTTTTTCATAAGAATGAAAAAGAAATAAATTGAAATACGGCTATAAAATGGTTTGCTTAGGGTAAAATTGCTCTAAGCAAACCATTTTTATTACTATTAACAAGTGAGCTTCTAATCAGGGCAAGGAGGCGCGGTCACTCCGCCGCAAGCACTGACAACGCCTGTGTCAAAAAGCTCTGCCTCGACATTTCCAGCACTGGCACTGGCACCACTGGCACCTGTACCATTTTGTGCTGTTCCCACATAATCTTTACCGTCAGAAATAAAGGTTCCGTTACCTAAAAATATTTCTGGCTCAAGACCTGCGGGGACGTGAATGGTGCCAGCAGGGAAGGTTTGTACAGTAGTAGGCACATCGGGAACGGCTGTATGCGGTATCACTTGTGCAGTGCTCTTTTTAGGGGCTAGAAAAGCGGGTAAGCCTTCATATTCTATGACGGGCACGGCGGAAATACCGTTGCGTGAAAGATAGGCTTGGTTAAAGAGCAAGCGTAAGCGTAAGAGCATGGAGCTGAAAAAGCCTTGCTTAGGCAAAGCTTCGTGTGAGCTTTGCGCATGTAGAAGAGCTTCGTGAATATTTTTCCCTTCTGCCAAGGCGTCTGCCATATGTGCCACCAAGGCAAATTCAGAATCCTTTTTAAGCACAGGGAAGAAAGCCGCTGTGGGATTGGGGGCTAAGGTGGTGATGGCGTCAAGACAAGAGGGGCATGTGGGTGAAAAATACACATTGATGCTTGGCTCTTCAGGCCCGACAATGGCCCAAGGAGTCATAGTTTCACGTAGTACGCCGCCAAGGTTTGCGATCAAAAATAAAGACCAAACCAGCACCAGCCACGAGCGGCTTACAGGGTCATAGCCTTTGCCGGCATGGCGAAATGCCGTATAGGCAAGGGCAAAGAATATGGCAACAATAAGGCAGGAAATACAAGAGGCTGTCATCAGCATAAGCAGTAGTAAGCCTACATCAGCCACAAGGAACATACCTGCCAGCACTACGCCAAGGGCAGGGCGTCCGCTGAAGGAAAGGATAATCAGCGTGGCAAAGGCGGCACAGCCAAACCACCATAAAGAAATACCGCCAATGGCCATTTCTTTACTGATTTCACATCCTGCAGAAAGGCAGATTTGAAAAGCATTGCCATAGGCAGACCAAGCACAAAAAGCCAACCCAGCAAGGGAGGCTAACAAAGGCCAGAGCATAATAAGGGGAGCATTGGAACGGTGTTGCACGATATATCCTCTTGAGCTGTAAAAAAGTTGTCGCAGTATAAAATATATTTTCTTCAATGTAAAAGTTAAATTACACCTGAAAGTATTTTGTAGATGGGGTGTTTTTTTTGTCTTTACGCACGCCAGCCGTGGGAAAAGTCTTCTGCATATAACCTTGATTGGGTGGCGTTGGCAGACTCTCCAGGTAGTACAAGAAAAAGCGTTTGTCGTGTGAAGTTGTGTTCTTGCACAGTGGCAACAAGGTTTGCCGCAGTACTCCACACAAGTTTTTGTTGTGGCCAGCCCACTCTATAGGCGCAGAGTACAGGTGTGTGTGGGGGCAGTTGTGCGCACAACTCACTTTGGAGTTTTTCCACTTGTGAGGCTGAAAGATATACAGCTAGAGAACAGCCCAAGGCGGCAAAATGGCTCAACTGTTCCTTTTCAGGCATGGGTGTACGCCCCGCCATACGTGTTATAACAAGTGATTGCGTCACTTCGGGCACGGTAAAGGAAATACCTGCTGCTGCGGCGGCGGCACATGCTGAAGTAACCCCGGGCACAATTTCATAAGGAATATTATCTTGCTGTAATAAATGCGCTTGTTCGCGGATAGTTCCATATAGTGAAGGGTCGCCCGTGTGTACACGCGCCACCATACCACCACGAGAGACGCAATGACGCATAAGGTCATGGCATTGGGCTAAAGTTAATGAAGCAGAATCCACAACTTGCGCTGTGGCTTTGGCGGCGGAGAGTGAACTTGGCGGCACCAGAGAGCCAGCGTATAAGACAAGATCTGCCTCGCCAATGAGCCTATGGCCTTTGAGGGTGAGCAGTTCAGCGTCCCCTGGACCAGCGCCTATAAAAAATACTTTACCTTGCATGTCTTTTTTGTAGGTGGACAGAGGCTTTTTGTCTAGGCTTTTCTCTGCGCAACTTTTCCCTGTAAACCTTACCTTGACAAGGAAAATTTTCCTTTGTAAGAAGCCCTAAGCTCTTTCATTCGGTAAAGAGTATACACACTTGCCCTTTTTCCACACCGTTATATATACTCTAGGTTGCGCGAACAGGGCGAAAAATCGAGGACATATATGCAAACAGAACTTTCTATTCTCTCTCAAATTGAGACATGGCAAATTGTCGTATTTTTGGGTGCGGTGCTTTTTTTCCTTTGGTTTGACTTGCACAGTCACAATGATGATAAGCCCATTACCGCAAAAAATTCTCTTATGTGGACTAGCCTTTGGGTAGTGCTGTCTCTTATTTTTGCTGGTTATATTTGGCAAAGCTTTGGCGCTACACCTGCACAAAACTTCTTGGCAGGTTACCTCTTAGAACTTTCTTTGGCTGTGGATAACCTCTTTGTTATTATGGCTATCTTTACGTCTTTTGGCGTAAAGGACGAATATCAACACCGCGTACTTTATTATGGTATTGTGGGCGCTTTGGTTATGCGCTTTATCTTTATTGTGGCGGGTACAAGCCTTGTGGCGTACTTTGGTGCTTACGCTCTT
>CAYJFR010000180.1:0-4620 GCA_964369335.1 uncultured Desulfovibrionaceae bacterium
TATGTTTATTTTTTTTGTAATTTTTTTCACAAGTATATTTCATTATAGAAGTTTGAAATATAAAGAAAAAAGCGTTTTTTTGGGCAAAATCTTAGATAAGGAAAGGAGTTTTTCCTTTTCAAAATGGCTTTTTTTTGCTATCTCTTGTCTCAAAAATTTTAGAGGAATGTTTTGATGTAACTTTTTTTCCAAGGAAGGTCCCTTTGCAACAACGATACAAACCTATTGTGGTCTTTGTAGCCATTCTCGCGCTTGTGGCAAGTGTTGGGTATCTTTTACCAGATTCGGTAAAAGCTGTCCCTGAACGTATCCTTTTAGATAACGCGGCCGGCAAGGTTGTGTTTAACCATCAAAAGCACCTTGCTGGCGATAATATTCCCTGTGCCACCTGTCACCATGAGATGGTTGTAGAAACAGAGAAAGTGCTTGCATGCGGTACTTGTCACGGCATTGCCTATGATGAGGCTTTCAGCGCTTCGCATATGAAGACCTTTACCAGCGCGGATGCGTGCGCTACCTGTCACCATATGGAATTTGCGCCCAAAGTGGATTGGAGCCATACAGCCCACGCAGAAGACTATGGTCTTGAATGTATTTCGTGTCACCATGAGGACACAGACATTGAACCAGAACCGCAAAACTGCGCCAACTGTCACCAAAGCACTGGCGATGAAGCTATGCCATCCTTGAAAGTTGCAGTACACGTGAAGTGTCAATCGTGTCATGAAGACATGTTTGCTAACGACATTAAAGACTGTGCTTCTTGCCATACCACCATTGATAATCGTGAAAGATTGAAAAAAGAAGGCGCCAGCGCGTTTAAGCTCAATGATTTTTACGCTGATTGTGCCACTTGTCATACCACCAAGCCCTCAGATCTTATACCCAATCGCATGGGCGCCTATCATGGCCAGTGTATCACTTGTCATACTGATGTAGGCAAAGGGCCTTATACACAAGAACAATGTAGCCAATGTCATACCAAGTGAGTTTAGCATGAAGCAACACTTTCAAATGCTTAATGACCCGCGTTTTCACCTTGTTTATGGTGTTACTAAACGCTTTGAAGAGGGGCATGTTCCAAGTAAGGTGCGTTTAAACCGTGAAGGTTTTACCGTCATTGCTGGAATTAAGAAAAAAACTAAGGTGTACCCTGGCATGTTGCTTGGTGAACATCCTTCTACAGAAAAAGGGGATGTCTTTTCGCCTATTCACGGAGAAGTGGCAGAAATTAACGAACGTAGCATTATGCTTAAAGCCACTGATCCTATGGAAGACGCGCCTCAAGTAGAGCCTATAAACTTGCTTGAAAGCTCGCTCAAAGGGGAAGAGTTGCGCCTTGCTGTGAAAAAGCTTGGGGTAAATACTCGTTCTCTAGGGGCAGAATGTAAAACGCTTATTGTGAATGGGCTTAATCCAGACCCTGGTGTGCGCTGGGCAGAACCCATTTTAACAGCTCATGGTAAGACTCTTCGCGCTGGTATGGCATTGCTCAAACGCTTAAGCCCAGCTCAAGAAATTATCCTTGCTGTGCCTCACGGTATGCAATTTTCTTGTGAAGATATAAAAATTGTCCATGTTTCTCCCGACTATCCGCAAAGTATTAATGAGCTTGTGGTAAGAAATGTTACGGGTAAGGAAAATCCTCCTGATGTGGCTTGTGTGGGTTTACATAATGTATGGAGCCTTGGGCGTGTGGGTACTACAGGCTTGCCTCTTACAGAAACTGTGCTCACCATAGGTTCTTACACCAAGTGGAATAACTTTATTGTTAAAGAAGGTACAACTGTCGGTGAATTGCTCGACCTTGGCGGTATTGTTATTAATGAAGGGGATACCGTTTTACGCGGCGGGCCTTTACGCGGTGAAAGCCTTGATAGTCTTGACCGTAGTATTACCAAGGGCACACACGGGGTTTTTGTGGTGGAAGCTAAGAATGTGCCGCCCATGCAAGGGCATAATCCTTGCGTGAATTGCGGCGCTTGCGTGCTTGCCTGTCCTGCACGCTTAGCACCTTCTACCCTGAGCCGTTTGTCAGAGTTTGCGCTGTACGATCGCTGTCGAAAGGAACATGTTTTTTCTTGCCTTGATTGTGGCTTATGCGGCTATGTCTGCGTGGCGCGCCGTCCTGTGCTTCAATATATTCGTCTTGCCAAGCATCAACTCCTCCAAGAAGAAGCGCTTAGTAAGCTTGAAGAAATTCAACCAGATACGTCTGCATAAGGGGAGGGCATAATGACAAATACAAGTTCTTCTTCGACTTTACTTGCTGTAAGTGCGCCGCCTTTTTGGCATTGTGGGCGTACCATTCACAGCTTAAACTATCAGACTTTGCTTGCCTTAACGCCGGCAGTGGTCATGGCCATATGGCACTGGGGCTTACCGGCAGCGCGTGTTATGGCTTTATCCATGCTGACGGCTGTGGCTGTGGAAGCTTTGTGTCAAAAAGTAATGAAGCGAGAAATCGCTGTTTATAATTTTTCCGCCGTGGTTACAGGCTTACTTTTTGCCTTTCTTTTGCCAGCCGCCGCGCCTTGGTGGCTTGTTATAGTGGGCGCTACGCTGTGTATCACCCTAGGTAAAATGGCTTTTGGCGGTCTTGGGGCAAATCCTGTAAACAGCGCCGTTGTAGGCTGGGCATTGCTCTATGTGTCTTGGCCTGTATATATGGACCCTAATGCCATGCAATTAAACACCTTACTTGTGGATCCCTTGGTACAATTAAAGTATTTTGGTGTGCAAGTAGCTTCACAAACACCGTGGTCAGATTTGGCTTTAGGCTATCAAATTGGCGGACTTGGTGCGGCGCAAGGTTGGGTTTTGTTGTTGGGTGGTTCTTTCTTGGCATTACGTGGTATTATCCGCTGGGAAATTGCTACAAGCTTTTTTGTGGGAGTTATCGGGACAGCGGCTATTTTTCACGTCATTGACCCTAATATGTACGCTTCGCCCTTATTCCATATGCTGACAGGCTCTACCCTTTTGGGAGGCTTTTTCTTGGCAACGGAGCCGGCTTCTTCACCGGACAGACCTATTCCCATGATGCTTTATGGAGTGCTTGGCGGTATTTTAGTCATTATTATCCGCGTGTACGGCGTACACTTGGACGGCGTGCCTTTTGCCATTTTGCTTATAAACTTGTTTACTCCTTTGCTTGACGGCATCAGACCCAAGCCCTTTGGAGGTAAATAATGCGCGATATATTAAGAATGCTTGTGGTGCTTTCAGTCATTTGTGGGATTTCGGGCTTTGGCCTTTCCTATCTCAAAATGGTGACGGCTGTACCCATTGAAAATCAGGTGTTGAAGTATGTGCAATCTCCTGCCCTTGAAAGAGTGTTTGCCAATGTGGACAATTCTCCTGTGGCAGAACGCAAAAAATTTACCCTTAAAGACGGTCGTGAAGTGATGGTTTTCCCTGCTATTAAAGGCGGAAAACTTGTGGGCGTTGCCATAGAAGATAAGGGTAAAGGCTTTGGTGGTGATATCAGCGTTATGGTAGGTATTAACCCTGCCAATGACACCTTAGTAGGTGTGGGCGTGACAACCATGAAGGAAACTCCCGGTATCGGTGATGTTATCCTTGCACCGCGTTTTACAGATCAATTTATTGCCAAGCCCATGGATGTTAAGCTGAAAAAAGACGGCGGTTCTATTGATGCTGTGTCGGGTGCTACGGTTTCTTCTGCCGGTACGGTGCTTGCCGTGTCCAACGCTTCTAAAGTATACGGCGAGTTGAAAGATCAAATCATTAAAGCTTGGCCATAGGGGAAAGAGCATGAATCAACAATTTGTCAAAGAATTTACTAAAGGGCTATGGAACGAGCTGCCTCCGTTTCGTTTGTTGCTTGGTCTTTGCCCCGTGCTTGCGGTGACAAAATCTGCCAATAATGGTTTAGGTATGGGAGTAGCGGTTATTTTCGTATTGGTACTTTCCAACCTTATTATTTCCATAATGCGTAATATTATCCCTAAAAAGGTGCGTATTGCCTGTTTTATTGCTATTTCAGCCACACTTGTAGTATCGGTAGAATTGCTCATGCAAGCCTATGCCTATCCTCTTTATCAACAGCTAGGCATCTTTGTGCCGCTCATCGTGGTAAACTGTCTTATTCTTGGCCGCGCTGAAGCCTTTGCCGCAAAAAATACTGTAGCTTTATCAGTGGCTGACGGTCTTGGTATGGGGCTTGGTTTTGCTGTTTCCTTGACCTTTCTTGGAGGTTTACGCGAGCTTTTGGGCGCAGGAACGCTTTTTGGTGAGTATGTCATGTGGGACAGCTTCACACCCTTTACAGTGATGGTTGAAGCTCCCGGTGCTTTTATTGCTCTTGGTGTGATTTTATGCGCCATGAACGCCTTTACCAAATGGCAAGCCAGACGTCAGGGGCTTGATGAGCCTGCAAACCCAACACACGGTTGCTCCGCTTGCGGTGCCTGTGCGCGAAAGTAAGGGGAGGGAAATATGGATATTTTTCAACTGTTTATTTCTGCCATATTTGTAAATAACATTGTTCTTGCCCAATATCTTGGTAACTGCCCCTATCTTGGCTGCTCCAAAGAGCAAGGCGTGGCGCTTGGTATGGGCGGCGCGGTGGTTTTCGTAACTATTATGGCCACGGCG
>CAYJFR010000181.1:0-4601 GCA_964369335.1 uncultured Desulfovibrionaceae bacterium
CCAGAGAAGACTTGAGGTACTAGTGGGCCTGTAAGGTCGTGGATAAAGTCGCCAAAAAGGGTGTCTTCTTGCGGAGGACGCCCCACAGAAGTGAAAGGCCAAATGGCATCTTTACGGTGATATACTGAAGAAACTTTGAGCACAGGGAAGGGATGCGCAAGGCTGTAGTAGCCAAGGTGGTCACCAAAAGGCCCTTCATCCTTACACTGCGGTATAATATGTCCGCTGATGCAAAAATCCGCATCTGCCCAAAGGGGAAGGTCGCAACCGTCTTTAACGGCGTCGCCTGTGACCATATGTATACGCCTGCCGCCCAAAGCTCCGGCAAAGAACAGTTCTGAAAGGTTTTCTGGCAAAGGCATAACGGCGGAAACAGTCATGGTGGGAGGGCCACCCACAAAGATACGTACAGGAAGCGCCTGCCCTTGTTCCAATGCCGCCATATGATGCGCACCAATACCGCGATGGATTTGGTAATGTAAGCCTACTTCTTCATTGGGAATATAGTCATTGCCGCCCAACTGCACTCTATACATACCAAGATTTGAACCCATAAAGCCTTTTTTTTGCGGATGCTCGCTGTAGACCAGAGGCAAAGTAATAAAAGGGCCGCCGTCCATGGGCCACGAAATAAGCTGTGGCAAATCTGTCACTTGAGCTTGGCATTCCATAACGGAGCCGTGACGCACTTTCTTGGGCAGAGCATGGAAGAGCATGCGCGGCAATTTCAAGGCTTTCCAAGGATGTTTGCAGGCAAAAAATGGGTCTGCTTTGACCTTAAATAAAAATTCGAGGGTAGGGAGGGTGTGGCGAAAAATAAATTGCATGCGCTCTTTGGTGGCATAGAGGTTTGCCAACATGGGAAAAGTACAATTTTGTACATTGGTGAAGAGCAAAGCAGGGGATTTTTTTTCAAAAGCACGGCGCTGAATAAGGGCAATTTCTTGATTGGCATCTACAGGAGCGTCAATGCGTACTAGCTGTCCGTGTTGTTCTAAATCGTCCACGCATTGTTTTAAAGAGCTATACATGGTTTTTTCCCTTTATGGCATTTTTAATGTGAGCGGGTAGCTTATGGGAGCAAGCGTGTGTTCTTTTTGTAAAAAACGTGAAAAGTCTTCCACAATTTTTGCATGGTCAAAGGCTAAGGATGGCAAGGAATCCAGAGGATAAAAAGCAGCGTTTTTAGCATCATCTCCAGCACAAAGGGCGTCGGTATTTTTTGCTATTCCCACATAGACAACGCTTAATGTGTGCGAGCGTGGGTCACGTTGAGGAATGGAATACACCCCTAAAAGCCCTATAAGCTCTACTTCCAAAGAAGTTTCTTCGTACATTTCACGCACAGCGGCTTGCTCGGCACTTTCGCCATAGTCAATAAAGCCTCCGGGCAGTGCAAAACCGTGGGGCGGATTGGCTCTTTCAATAAGTACTATGCCGCGCGCAATGGCGTGTGGGTCATAGATAACAACGTCCACTGTGGGAAAGGGGTTCCTATACTGGACAACCGTAGTAGCGCATTGAGGGCAGGTGAGTTTTTTTTCCATGGCTTGTTTATACGCTTGTCTTTAAATGTTGGCAAGAGGCAGTTAAATAGGTGTGGGATAGAGAGTTTTTTATCACATATTGGTAGAAAAAACTCTTCTGAGCCTGCTGTGATCCTTTCTTGCGCCTTATAGACTCTTACGATATGACAGGTGCATGAAGAGCGTGGGTTTTTTGCATAGAGGGCGCTTTGCCCCAAGTCCTACAGGGCTTTTACATTTGGGTAATGCATGGTCTTTTTTGTGGGCGTGGTTATGGGCAAAATCTCCTGTAGAGGCGCAAGGGCATATAGCTTTGCGTATGGAAGATATTGACCCACAGCGCTCGCGCACAGAATACGCTCTTGCCATAGAAAAAGATTTGCGCTGGTTAGGATTGCATTGGGACGGTGAAGCTTTATATCAAAGTACGCGTCAGGCGGCGTATGAGCACGCCCTAACTGTTTTACACGCACAGGGTGCTTTATATCCCTGCTATTGTACGCGTAAGGAATTGCGTAGCCTTGCAGGTGCGCCACATGTGGAAGATTGCGGCGCGGCCTATCCTGGTATATGTGCACAGCTTACAGCCAAAGAGCGCGCATCCAAAGAAGCGGCAGGGCGTAAGGCGTGCTTGCGTTTGCGCTGCCAAGGGCAAGGACATATTCTTTTTACCGATGCTCTTTATGGAGCGCAGTCTTTTGACTTGCAAGATATTGGCGGAGATTTTGCCTTACGCCGTTCTGACGGTGTTGTGGCGTATCAGCTGGCTGTGGTGGTGGATGATGCCTTGCAAGGTATTACGCATATAGTACGCGGCGCTGATATTCTTGTTTCTACACCGCGACAATTATATTTGCAAAAGCTTTTACGCCTTGCTACACCAAGCTATGCCCATGTGCCCTTATTGCTGGACGCACAAGGGGAACGTCTTGCCAAAAGACACAGCGCGCTTTCTCTGCACGCTTTGCGTGAAGCTGGAGTGTCTCCACAGCGTATTGTGGGGCTTTTGGCGCATTTGGCAGGCTTTGAAGAGGGGCGGCGTCTGCGTCCGTTGTTTTTGCAAGAACTGCGCGAAAAATTTTCTTTTCAATCTTGCTCACGCTTGATAAAAGCGCAGGATATACAGGTTACGGAAAAGCATATTGCTTTTCTTTTTGCAGAAAAATAAGCAAATTCTTTCTTGTCACAGGACGCACTTTGACATAGAATTTCACGTTTACTTTCACCATATAACCAAGGACGAGACCAAGCTATGACAGACAAAGCACAAGTTCTTACCCAAGAAATGCTGAACGCTTTATTACCTTTAGAGCGCAGTGATGCTTTTTTTGAAGCTCTTTATGGCGATGCTGAAGACGGCGCTTATACCATTAAGCTTGCTGTGCGAGAAGTGACAGAACAACGTGCGCTTCTTGCTTTTGAATTACATCAACGCCCTGAAAAATGCTTAGTATGCAGCCTTACATATGGTTTGCCACAAGTTTTTCAACGCCATCCCCTAATCAATACTGCCGGCATGGCCAAAGAAATAGCTACAGCCCTTGGCTGGGATGCTGCAAGCATCACATGGGAGCTGGGCCGCACCGAAGAACACGGCGCTGCTTTGCACAGTATTCCTTTTATTATTAAGAAATAAGTAGCAAGCAATTTTATAGATACTTTTTAAGAGATGTAAAAACTTTCTAGAAATATACCTATAAAATTTTTAAAATTTAAACAAGGCTTGATGGTTTTAGTATCAACCATCAAGCCTAAAAATGAGTATATTGCTTTTTATGATAATGAGCAAAGAGCCTTAGCTATTCCACGATAAGAGTTATTGATGCTTTCGAAGCTTCTAGCGTATTGTCCATTTTCAGTATCAATAGCACACTTATGCTTCTTTGTTTGCTCTGCTGTGAGGGAAATAACAGGAACTCCTTCTTGCTCTGCTGTTGAGCGTAGTTTTGGAGTAAAATCGCAGCATTTTTCAATAATATAAGGTATACTCTCTAGTACTTCTGAGTTTTTAAAAATTCTTAAAAACTCTTCTTCTGGGATAACTTTTCCAACATTACTCATATAATATACAAAGTTAGCGACGCTAAGATTTAAATCTTTAACCCAATCTTCTGTTTTTTCTGTAAACTGAGTTTTTTTCCCTCCTCCTTTATAGCGTTTAGCCATTTGTACTACAAGTCCCAAAAATTTTACTCGAATATCAATGCCGTTAAAGGCACGTGTTTTTTGAAAAGGGGAAAGCCATTCTAGCCAGTTTCTGAATATTTCACTTAAATTGTCTATTGCTTGTAATGAAAAGAATGTAGGTGAAACAGGAGCAATAAAATAATGGCTAGTTAAAACAAATAGCGCATTTAAAACGCTACTAGAGCTTGGGGACGTATCAATGAGAACAAAATCGTAATCTGATGCTAGCTCATCAATACTTTTTTGAATTTTTCCGGGTATTCCTCGTGTTAATTCATTTTTATTTGTTACTATACTAAAAATATTGAATTCTAATAATGATAAGTCCATAGAGCCTACGAGTAGGCTAATATTTGTACCATCTTTAGTATATAATTCTTTTTTGGGTAATTCCTCATCTTTTATTTTAGCGTTTAAATACTCTGCTATAGAAAAGTATTTTTGAGTATTTTCACTCCATTTTGAGTCTTCGTCTGTGCTATAATCCAAAGAAGTTGATAAACCATATACAGATGCTGTGATATTCATTTGAGCGTCTGCATCAATGATTAAAACTTTTTTTCCTATATCCGAAAGGGCTTGTGCTAGGTTATGCACAAGAGTAGTTTTACCTACTCCTCCCTTATGGTTAAAAAAAGTTACTATTTTACCCATATTGTTCTCCACATTGTTATTGGCATTTTATAGTATTCAAAAAGTTTAGCTGTTTTGATGGCTATGCCACTGCATTAAATTGACGTTTGTCGTTAGAAAGCTGTTTAAAATACGTTTTCGCGTAATTGTGAGATAGCTTCAAACAAACATTGCGGCAACATCTCCCTTTCAAGGAGGAAACTTCGTCGCCAGTAAAAGTTTTTGGAAAGGGGTGTGGGGAAGAACCTTTTTTCA
>CAYJFR010000182.1:0-4553 GCA_964369335.1 uncultured Desulfovibrionaceae bacterium
GCCTGATATGGGCGGCATGGGTGGCATGGGCGGCATGGGCGGTATGTACTAGTCCGTATTGCGCTCAAAGACGCTCACATACGAAAGTATGTAGGTTGTTAATTATAGAAAAAGGGTGAAGCTTTCGGGCTTTGCCCTTTTTTTCTCCTTCCCCCACATCCCCTCCCCAAAAAATAAAAAATCCACCGAGTATAGCCTCAGTGGATTCTTTGTTTTTTAGAGCGCGTTATGATTAAAAGTTAATCATAACAGCTTCTTCTTCGCGATCGGTACGTTTTTGTATAGAACCAATTATCCAAGCGTCCATATTGCTGGCTTTAATGCGTTGTAAGATTTCTTCGGATTTTTCATCTGGAACCACAAGCAAGTAACCTATGCCGCAGTTGAAAATTTGCAACATTTCAGGCCATGTAAGTTCGCCTTCTTGTTGCAACCATGTGAATACAGGAGGCATTTCCCAAGATTCAAAGTCAATAACAGCCTTTACTTGCTGTGGGAGTATGCGGGGGATATTGTCATAAAAACCGCCGCCGGTAATATGTACCATGCCAGAAATAGGCGCGTCACGAAGCAGGTTTTTGATAACATCCACATAAATAGTGGTGGGGGCGAGCATGACCTCAGCAACAGTTTTTTCTGTACCGGGGAAAATATCGTCTTTTTGCAAGCCGCTTTTGTCTAACACTTTACGCGCCAATGAATAGCCGTTGGAATGTAAGCCAGAAGAAGCAATACCTATAAGCTTATTGCCAAGGCGTATATTGCCGCCGTCGATAAGTTTGGCATTGTCTACAATACCCACACAAAAGCCTGCTAAGTCATATTCACCGTCGGCATACATGGTAGGCATTTCTGCTGTCTCACCGCCGAGCAAAGCGCATTGTGCTTGCTTGCAACCTTCGGCAATGCCTTCAATAACTTGCTGTGCTTTGTCCACATCAAGACGACCTGTAGCAAAATAGTCTAAGAAGAACAAAGGCTTTGCGCCTTGAACCAAAATGTCATTGACGCTCATGGCCACAAGGTCAATGCCCACAGTATCATGCTTATCAAAAGCAAAAGCTAGCTTGAGCTTTGTTCCCACGCCGTCGGTGGAAGAAACAAGTATGGGATCTTCCATACCGTCTAAATCAGGGCGAAAAAGCCCTCCAAATCCGCCGATGTCGGAAATAACACCACGAGTTTGTGTTTTTGCCACAGATTTTTTAATACGATCGACAAGTTCATTGCCGGCATGGATATCTACCCCTGCATCTACATAAGCTTTTGCGCGCCCTGAGGACATGTTAGGCTCCTTGTGAAAATTGATAATATGGTGTACCTATCAAACTTCTGAGAAATACCCAAGCATGATTTCAGGGCTTTTTTCTCTAAAAACTTTCTTTATTGTATTTAATTGTTTGTTATAGTTTGAGAAAATATTTTTTTAATGGGGAGGATTTTTTTATGAGATATAAAATTTTTCTCTGTGCTTTTTTGCTTTTATGCCCGTGTAGCGCTTTGAGTGCGACATATATGCATGGTGAGGATGAAGTTACTGGAACAAATGTGCATAATGATCCTCGTCGAGGAACGGTGCATATATGGGTAGACCCACAAACGGGAGATAGAATCACCTCTGTTCGCCCAGGGCAACCACAAGAAAATACAACACCTTCGTATAATCCGCAAAATATGCCTATTTATATTTTGCCTCAAATTACACCGTCGCGTCCTGTGCAGCCAACACCCTAGGGTGTTTTTGCCATTTGCCTTTTATAGTGCACACTGTTAAGATTTTAAGAAGAGATATTTATAAAAAATATCATCAAAAGGTATGAATGTGCTTTATGGTGTATAAAGTGTCTTGCTTTTGTCATAAAATATAAATATTTTTGATGAGATGTGTGTAGAGTTTTGTGTTTCGCGTTAAGGGGGGATGAGTATGCCAGCGCTTCACTGGAAAAATACCACTGGCAAAACCGTTCAGTGCATGCTTTGTCAGCATAAATGTGTTATTGCTACTGGCAAAAAAGGACTTTGCGGCGTACGCGAAAACGTGGGCGGTGTTCTTTTCTCACATGTGGAGAACAGAATTGCTTCTATTGGGCTTGACCCTGTGGAAAAAAAGCCTTTGTATCATTATTTACCGGGTACAAAAACCTATTCTATAGGCACAGCAGGCTGCAATTTTTCTTGTGTTTTTTGTCAAAATCATAATACATCTCGCGCACCCATTGATGAGGGAACTATACCTGGCAAGATTACCTCAGCAGATATTTTAGTGAGAGAAGCTTTAAAGCATAAAGCAAAAAGCATTTCCTTTACCTACAACGAACCCACCATATTTTCTGAGCTTATGTTGGACGTGGCTGTCAAGGCACGTATTAATGACTTGGACTGTATTCTAGTTTCCAATGGGTATCAAAGCTTGGAAGCCTTGGCGTCTTTGTATGATGTGGTGACGGCGGCCAATATTGATTTAAAAGCCATGCGTGAGCGCTATTATAAAGTTCTTTGCGGAGCTAAATTGGCACCTGTGCTGGAAAATCTTAAGATGATGGTCAAGATGGGCTGGTGGATAGAAATCACGACGCTTATCGTACCGGGGTATAATGACAGCGATGACGAATTGCGCGACTTAGCGCGTTTTATCCATGACGAATTGGGGCCACATGTGCCTTGGCATATCAGCCGTTTTCATGGGGCGTATAAATTGCGTAATGCGGCCCCTACGCCACAAGCTACCTTGGAAAAAGCCATGCATATAGGCACAGACGCAGGCTTACAATATGTCTATATTGGCAATACAGATGGCATGGTAGGGACTATGACCCTTTGCCCTGATTGTAAAACTGTGTGTGTGGCGCGTAAAGGTTTTACCAGTAAGAACAGTTTAAAAAAAGGCTGTTGTCCCAAGTGTAAACGCAAAATAGAGGGAATTTGGTAATGTTGCTCGTATATACAGGTAATGGCAAGGGCAAGACCTCGGCATGTATAGGGCAGGCTGTGCGCGCCTTAGGGCAGGATTTACGCGTGGCTTTTGCGCAGTGTATGAAAAGCAATACGCAAGCAGGGGAACAGCGCTTGCTTGCCTCGCTTTTGGGTGAGCTTTTTTATGTGGGTGGGTTGGGCTTTTTTCGTGATGAAGCCACACGACCAGCCCATAGAGAGGCGGCTTTAGCCACCATAGCTTGGGCGCAGGAGCGTTTGGCAACTTTAGACATGGTGGTGCTAGATGAAAGCTTGTATGCCCTTAAAGCGGGGCTTATAACGCAAGAAGAGCTGACGGCCTTTATAGATGAGGCACAGGTGCAAGAAACTCATGTGGTCTTGTCGGGACGCGGCGCGCCGCAGTGGCTGGTGGATAAAGCGCATTTAGTGACGGAAATGCAGGAAATAAAGCATCATTGGCAACAAGGTATTCAAGCCTCGCGTGGCATCGAATTTTAGCAGGCTGTTGAAAAAGTGCAATCTACTTCGTCAGACTTGTTTTTTGCTTCAGTCGAGTACCAGAAGAGTACACTCCTTTCGCAAAAAACTTCGTCTTCCTCGTAGCTTACACTTTTTGAACAGCCTGCAGAAAAATGATAAAAAAGATATTTTACCAATATTTTTGAAAACTTGACTTTTTAATAAACTGTTAGGGGATATATCTTTATAAAAGAGAGAATTTTTCTTTTATAAAGGATTTTTCTCCCAAAAAAGTTTTCATATAATTAGCTCTAGACAAATGTATAGAACGCGCCTATACTGCGCCGCTACAGTGAAAACTATTTTGGGCCTTGGCCTATATAAGGAGTCCCTCGTGGAATATATAGTTGAAGATTTATCCCCAGTAAAAAAGCAAGTAAAAGTAACCGTTGACGCTAAAGAAGTAGAAGCAGCCATCATGGGCGCTGTGGCTCTTTATCGTACATCCGTACAAATTGACGGTTTCCGCAAGGGCAAAGTGCCTGCTTCCGTTATCGAAAGCCGTTTTCGTGAAAAACTTTATGCCGAAGCCAAGCAAGACCTTGTTAACGTGCATATCAATAACATCGTTACTGAACTTGGTATTTCCCCCGTATCTGGCATTGAATTTGACGGCAAAGACCTTGTACGCGGCGAAGACTTTGTTTACAGCATCAGCTTTGAAGTATTGCCTACTTTTGACGTTCCTTTGTACGAAGGTCTTGAAGTATCACAAGAAAAAGCTGTGGTAAAAGACGAAGAAGTAGAAGAGTTCATCGAGCGTTTACGCAAAGAGCGTGCAGAGCTTGTAGTAGCAGAAGGCAATGGCCCTGCTGTAGACGGTCAAGTGGCTGTTATTGACTTTGCTGCTTATGACGATGGCGTTGCTCTTGAAGGTATCAGCGCAGAAAATTTCCAAATGAACCTTGGTGAAGGCCAAGCTTTGGAAGCTTTTGAAGAGCTTGTAAAGAGCGTACCTCTTGGCGAAACCAAGGAAGGCGACGTATCTTTCCCTGAAGACTTTTTAGCTTCTGACCTTGCTGGCAAAACCATCACCATGAAGGTAACTGTAAGCGCCATTAAAGAACGCAAGTATCCTGAGCTTAACGAAGAGTTTGCTA
>CAYJFR010000183.1:0-4534 GCA_964369335.1 uncultured Desulfovibrionaceae bacterium
TTTCTGTGTGATGGCTTTGAAGCTGTGAATGGGTATAGGCTGTGTCTTGACTTGCCTGTGCAGCGGCCATAAGGGCAGCGCCTTCGCTGACACTGATGCTTTCTAAACCAAAAAGTTGCGCTGCCATGCCAGAAGGCGTTGGGCAAGGTATTTCTGCCAACTGCTTGGGACTATATACATGTAAAGGGACGCCTAAAGTTTTTGCGGCTTGCACCAGCCCTGTTTCTTGGGCTTTGATATCTACAGACGCCAAACAGGCAAGGGCTTTGTGTTCCAAGTTGGCTTGAGATAAGCAGTGCTCAATGGCTGTTAAAATGGTTTCTTTAGAGGTGCCCTTTTTACACCCAATGCCCAAATATATGGCAGGAAAGGTCATACGCAAAAGTTGGGGGTGTTGCGGTAATTTACGCCAATGCACAGCGGCGGCAGGAAGCTGTATATCCATGCGCGGTAAAGAGCTTTCTTTATCTAGAGCGACGGTGTGAAAATATTGGCGGTCAAGCTGCCCAAGCATGCTCAAAGGATCATATACTTGTAAGGTTCTTTGGCTTTCAGGATTTTCTATAAGAACAGCGTTGCAATATTTGATTTTTTCCCAATCCAATATGGTGCAGTTGTGCTCTTTTGCCAACATATCTATGGCAGGAACGCTTTGCGTATCGGTGGCAGTGGTGATGACAGGGCTGGCCCCCAAAGCTTGGGCGACTTTATGGGCTAAGGCATTGGCGCCGCCCATATGCCCAGAAAGGAGGCTTATGGCAAAAGTCCCTTTCTCGTCGCATACGATGACGGCAGGGTCGTTCTTTTTATGTTGAATATGCGGCGCAATGCAGCGCACGGCAATGCCTGTAGCGCCTATGAAAATATGTGCGGCGTATTGGTGAAAGTGCTCTGCCACAAGGCTGGGTAAAGAGCTGAAACCGCGGATATGCTCTTGTGTGGTGGCAATTTTTTCAGGGGCAAAGATATGCAAGGCAAGCTGTTCACTTTGTGCTTGTAGCTTCTGCGCCAAGGCAAGGCCTGTCCTGCTCAGAGCATAACAGGCCGTGTAGTGTTGTGCTTGCCTTGGCATAATTTAGAATTCGAGATTTTTAATAACAGCAAGAGTGTTAGCTAAATGCTCATCAGTATGAACAAAGCTCATCATGCCAGCTTCAAAGGATGCAGGCGCAATATAAATGCCCTTTTGGCGTAAGGCTTTATAAAAACGTGTAAACTTTGCTGTATCGGTGCGTTTGACGGCGTCAAAGTCCCACACTTCTTCTTCGGTAAAGAAGGGGCAGAACATGGGGCCTAAAGCTGGAACGCGTACGCTATGCCCTTTAGCACGTAAGATAGTTTGCATTTCACTAGCAAAGGCTGCGGTACGTGCGCTTAAGCTGTCATAATCGCTTTGTGCCAAGAGGCGTAAGGTGGCAAGACCAGCTGCCATGGCTAGGGGATTCCCAGACAAAGTGCCTGCTTGGTACACATCACCGCAAGGAGCAATGCGTTGCATATATTCTTTTTTACCCCCATAAGCGCCCACAGGTAAACCGCCACCGATGATTTTTCCAAAGGTGGTAAGGTCAGGGCTGATATTGAAATACGCTTGTGCGCCGCCATAAGCCAAGCGGAAGCCTGTAATAACTTCGTCAAAAATCAATAAAGCGCCGTGCTGTGTGCAGAGTTCGCGTAAGCCTTCTAAAAAGCCTTCTTTGGGAGGAATCAAGCCCATATTGGCCGCTACAGGCTCCACGATAACAGCCGCGAGATTGTCACCTTCTGCGGCAAAAAGAGCTTTAACAGCGTCAAGGTCGTTGTATTTGGCAAGAAGTGTGTCTGCCACTACGGCTTGAGGCACACCGGGAGTGCCTGGGATAGATAAAGTCGCCATACCAGAGCCAGCGGCGGCTAAGAAAGAATCAGCATGTCCGTGATAGCATCCGATAAATTTAAGTACCTTATCTCTACCAGTGATACCACGGGCAAGGCGTAGGGCGCTCATGGTGGCTTCGGTGCCAGAGTTGACCATGCGCACCATTTCTACAGAGGGTAGAGCTTTAATGACTTGTTCAGCCAGTAAAATTTCATCTTCACAAGGGGCGCCGTAGCTTGTACCGCGTGCGGCGGCCGCTTGTACGGCGGCGGTCACTTCTGGATGGGTATGACCTAAAATCATGGGTCCCCAAGAGAGCACATAATCAATATAGGTATTGCCGTCGGCGTCGGTGAGCTCGCAACCCTTGGCCTCTTTGATAAAAAGAGGGATGCTGTCTACATTTTTGCAGGCGCGCACAGGGCTGTTCACACCGCCAGGAATAAGCGCTTGAGCGCGGTCAAAAAGAGCTTGGGAATTATTTTCTTGCATGGTGAGATCCTTAAAAATACGTCATGGATATTTTTTTAAATTCTTGAACACTTTCTAGCACAGCATAATTTTGTACGCCTGTGCTTTTTTGCACTTCTGCAATGGTGGCGTGGCATTCTTCTTCACTGCGACCGTGTGTCATGGTATACAATGTGTATGGCCAGTCGGCGGCAGAAGAGGGGCGAAAGTAGCAGTGTGAAATATTGGGAGACTGTGCGGCGATGGCGCCAAATTTTTCCGCTTCATTTTCAGGTACTTCCCATGCCACCATAGCATTGAAGTTCCAGCCTGTTTTTTGATGTTTTATGCTTGCGCCAAATCTGCGTATGGCGCCGTCGTCTCTAAGTTTTTGTAAAAGTTGTAAAACTTCTTCTTCTGTGCAGCCCACACTTTCGGCTATATCAGCATAAGGTGTGGCGGAATCAGGCAAGTTTTTTTGAACAATGCGTAAAATAGCTTGTTCTTTTTCGGTGAAATCGTAACTCATGTCTGCGCCTTTTTTGCAAGGAGTGTATAAAAAGAGACCTCAAAAGTAGGTCTCAACTGTGTTCTGGGGCAGACTATACAGTAAGCCCCGCAAACTTAGCAACAAAAAAGCGCGCGGAACAAAATGCTTTTAAGCACTTTCTTGAGAGCTAAGATTTTTCTTCGTGAGTTGATAATGACGGATATTGCACCATGTGTATAGAGCTAAACCTACCCAAATACAGATAAGCATAACTTGATTGGCGGTAGAAACGTCTTCTCCAAAAAGATACACACCAATAACTAAGTTGATGGTGGGGGCAAGATATTGCATTAAGCCCATGGATGCTAATTGCACACCTTTGCTGGCGTAGGCAAAAAGCAAGAGCGGTATGGCTGTAATGAGTCCTGTGCCCATAAGGAGCAGCTGCGTTTGCCATGTATAGCTGAAAAAGTGGCTTTGGTCTGTGCTTTCCATCCAAAAAAGACAAATACAGGCAAAGGGAAAGAGGAGGCATGTTTCTAGGAAGAATCCTGGAATAACAGCTACTTTAATACTTTTTTTGATATAGCCATAAATAGCAAATGAGCAAGCCAAAGCCAGCCCTATATAAGGAAAATCACCATAGGCAATAACGCTGTAAGTGACACCCACAGCGGCAATGGCAATGGCAAGCCCTTGCAGGCGTGTCATTTTTTCTCCCAATATCAGGCGCCCAATAAGCACTGAAAGCAAAGGGTTAATAAAGTAGCCAAGGCTTGCTTCCACCACATGCTCATGTGTGACGCTCCAAATGTATAAGAGCCAATTCCCCCCAATGATAGAAGAGGCTAAAAAAGCACGAATAACAAGGTCTTTACAGTGAAAAGTACGGCGTATTTCGGCAAAGGATCGGCAAAATAAGGCGATAAGTGTGATGGTTACAAGAGACCAAAACATACGATGCGCTAAAATTTCCAAAGCGCTTACATGAGAAAGGGCTTTCCAATAAAGGACAATAGAGCCCCAAAAGGTAAAAGCGAGCAGGGCAGCACCAACATAGAGGGCAGAGGGGGGAGTTTTCACGGCGTATACTTGGGAGGTAAAAAGTTAAAGGGCTTGAACTGACGTCCAAACCCTTTGTAAAAATTTTTCTGGCGTAAATTTGAACGCTTATTTTTCAAAAGAACGAGCGAATAAATCTCGTATGGCTTCTCTGCCACAGTCTTCTAAAAAGCGCGTTCCGGTGGCGGTAAAGTGTGGGCGTAGTATGCAAGGATCTTTTTCTACTTTCCAAGCATCTTTTTCCCAACTGAACCATTCTTTCTTGCTCTGGTCATAAACCAATAGGGGCTTATTACAGATTTTTGCAAATTCTGCTCCCCAACCTGTACCACCTTTAACGGTGTTATCGGCTTGAATTTCACCAATGACAATAATTTCATTACCACCACTCACTTGCCAGCAAATGGACTGTAATACTTTCCGGAAGATAGGAGCGCGTGTGTATTCGCGGCTCATAAGCTTCGAGACATAGGTCAAGCTTACATCTTTAAGCGCAAGCTCTTCAGAGGTAAGAATGCGTATTCCACGAGAGCGTGCCAGCTGATGCCCTTCAAAGCTATAATTAATTTCTTCAATGCCCCATTCTTCGGCAAGAGTTCCGAAGAAATCTTCTGTGCCTGCGGCACCACCGCTATGTAAAACACACTGTTTAGGATTAAGCATGGCGTATAACT
>CAYJFR010000184.1:0-4510 GCA_964369335.1 uncultured Desulfovibrionaceae bacterium
TTTTTGTAGCGAAAAGACGTTTCTCACTTGAAAGAGTAAATTACGCAGTGGTCTTCATTATGCTTGGCGATGACCTTGAAGCGGCAAAAGAGCTACAAGAAGAACTGGCTGCAGGTAAGGACGTGACAGCAGATAAGTCATGGACAGAAGGTAAAGAGCACAGTATCGACGGTCGTGGCTATGTGGAATACTCCAAAGAAGAGGATGGTGAAATGTATACCATTCTTATGCGTACAGACTTCTAGATTTTACGTAGTCTAAGAAGTTATTACATAAAAGCCTGTTGAAAAGACCTCCTTTCAACAGGCTCCTTTATTTGTGGCTTATGAACGTATCTGATGCGCGCACATCTTTTTTCAGTACAGATAAACTCAGAGGCGCGTCGCACAATGCTTGATTTTCCTTTAATGCAGGTATTAAATTTTATGTCAGTTTACCGATTCTGACAATGTGAAAGCAAATCAATTATAAGCAGGCTTTCCCCCAAGAGATTTCTATAATTATTACAAAGTAACGGCTCTGTCCTCAGCATTAAGAGCGTCATCTTCTCGCCCAAGGGCGCGTAAGCTTTGCCCTAAAACTCGCCAGGCAAGGGCGTATTCTGGACGAAGCCCTACACTTTTTCTGGCAAGCATTTCTGCCATGGAAGGGTCTTCCCCGCCTTGCAAGTAAATTTCTGCCAACAAACAAAGCGCCACAGCGTCTTGGGGATTATGCAACAGAGTTTCGTGTAAAAGCTCACGGGCTTCTGCATGCTTGCCTTGTTGCAAAGAAACCTTGGCAAGATGCCTATAGGCAATGCCGGCATGGGCTTTCTTTTGCGGTGCTGATGTGCTTCCTTGCTGTTCTTGTTTTTCAAGAGCGACACCTTGCGCGTAGTATTGACGCGCTTGTCCCAGCTTTCCAGCTTGCTCTGCCAATTGACCCAAGCGAATATGAGCAAAATAATGACTGCTATTGCTTTCTATGCAGTCTTTAAAATGTTTGGCGGCAGCGCGGTTTTCTCCGAGGTTTTGGCATACTGTCCCCAAATTATAAAGCGTAGCTGCCAATTCAATTTGGCTCGTACTGCAAGAGGGAATGGTCTGCATAAGAGATTCTTTTTCGCTGTCTTTCCAAAGCTTTAAGGCTTCTTTAAAATGAGATCGCGCTTCACTGTAGCGTGATAAAGCTGCCATACACACACCAAGAGAATTCCAAGCCATGGCATTGTTGGGGTCAGCCAACAGAGCTTGCTTGTATTCTTCTACAGCGCCAAACACATCACCGCGGCTGTAGCGTTGATCGGCGCTGATATTAAAGGCAAGGGTGCCTATGGTACCCACTTTAGGCTCTTGTAAAAGTAAGGCTAAATCGAGGGCTTTGTGGCAATAGTCTAAAATATCGCCTTTATGGGCTTGCAAACAAGGATAGGAGGCTATACCCACAGCGAGATGTAAACCTGCTTCAAGGGCTTTTTGGCATAAATCTTTATATGCTGTCTCAAGTTTTTGACTTGTAATACCGGCATGATAAAAGATAAAACTGGTTTCGCCATAGCGTCCCATAAGTAAAGGTGCTGTGCTTTCTTTATTCTCAAAGGGGACGGTATTTTTTGCATGGAATTCTTGTAACCACTGCGTATACAAGGGCAAAAAACGCTCCGTATCTGTAGCATCTGTGCTTTCGCCAGCCTCAGGACTCAGACGCAAAAGTGCTAGAGAAAAGCTTGTTTGATCTTCATAAGATTCTGTAAGTTTTCGTAAAAAATCACCGTGAGAAAGAATAGTTGTGCTTTCTTGTACGGCGCTGTCTTCTTGCGCAAGAGGATTTTCTTGCGCCCTTGAGGAAATTTTTTCTGTTAATGTGGCAGGAGTTTTAGCGTCAGAGAGGCGTAAATTGTCTCCCTTTTCCCATGCCCATGTGGGGTCATAATGGTGTAAGACTTCAGCAATAGCGTGCGCATTGCGTACTTCCATAAGTACCACCTCTCCCTTACGTTGCCATGAGCCGTTTCTATACCCCCATACAGAAAAATGCTGACCTTCTTTAGCTCCGGCATGACGCCCTAAATTGGTCAGTAATTGCCGTAAAGAAAGCTCTTCTTGCACAATACCGCCTTGTGCTAAAACTCTGGCATAGGCTAGGTGTCGGCTTTGTATTTGATTTTTTTCTTCTTTGGAGAGAAAACGACTACGTACATAGGCCATATGCGCCGCATAACGTGCCTTATGTAAAATCTGATGTACTTGTTCCGCCATGCCAAGATTCATACGGCTGATTTCCATATCTTGAGGATATAGAGCAAAACCTGCCACAGAATGCAAGCGTATTTGGCGCTTGGTGGGCGCATGTGTCAGGGTTACAGCGTCGGCGCGTGCCATAATGTCTTCAGTAAATTTACTGCATGAGGTGCGTGTGGCTGTGGGTAGTAAAAGGGTACACTCGTTTTCACCGCTACGTGCCGCCAACACTTCTTGGGGGAGGTCTTGTTGCAAAGCTTTTGCCCATGCAGACAGGGCGGTATGGGCAAAGGTGTAGCCAAATTCTGACGCTAAAGAATCAAGAGCAGGGCAGCGCACCACAACGAGCGCCATACAGGCTTTGTGCAAAGGCGCTTTTTGTTCTGTATCCATACCCCCATCATAATAAGAGCGCACCATATCCGCATCATGCTCCATACGCTCAAGCAAACGCGGCATACGCGCCAGTCCTGTCAGCTCATCGGTACGGCTTTGCTTAATGCATAAGAGATGTTCCATGCAAAGGGTGGTGAGCGCTTCTAAGGTGGGAAGCAGTTTTTTCACTGTGCGTGCATTGGCACCGCGCGCCATAAAAACCCCAAAAGGCTTTTCTTTGTACCACAAAGGCAATAAGAGACTGCGTTCTTGTGTGATCCATTGTGGTTCTTGTGGCGTATTTTCAGCGGTGGGAAAATACAAACTGTAGGAGGTAAAGGGCAAAATTCTGCGTAAAGCTTCTGCCAAATAGCCTTCCAACTCCATGAGGTCACTACGATGTAATTCTACGGTATACAGACTTTTCATAAACGAAAAGATAGCCCTTTTTTTAGAAAAAGTCTAGAAACTATCTTGTAATTCTGTGCCGTAGCGACATCTAAAAAGTGTTTATTGTGATATTTTGCACAAAATGTAAAATTCTTTATGTGCAGTACACACAAAAAAACTCCATACAAAAAGCACAGCCTTTTGCATGGAGGACTATTTTATGTTCCACAAGGGGAAATAATGACGTTTGGCGAGGGGAATTACGCTTTTGGGCGTTGCATTACGTAGGCAATATTTCTTTTTAATTGTGTGATGACTTCTTCCTTGTGAATTTTAGGGAAAAGGACAATGGTTCCTGCATGTACATAGTGCGGAGGGAAGTCATTTAATGTAAGAGCATAAATATCACAAATATCTTTGGGTGACAAATCCCAGCTCTCTTCCCCAAGAATTTTCACCATTTCACGACGTATGGTGATTTCATTACGGTTATAAACGGAGTCAAAATCAACACCTTGGATAGGATATCGCGAGGTTAATTTTTGCATAGTAAAGCTCCTTGGATTCTTGCTCAGTAGCTATGCATAAGCATATCTAGTGTTTAAAGGATATATAAAAAAAAATGTAAATGAAAGTTTTTTTTTGCATAAATATATATTAATTATCGATTGTAATATTAGATGTTTATAGGTATAATAGATTTGTCTTTTTGTATAAGATATTGGAATAAAAGAAAAATATGTGTATTTTGTAAAGAGCTTGGCATTTTTTGTTACTTGTGCTAAAAAGAACAAAGTCTGTTTAGGCAAAAAGCATTGAGGATATACAAAAAGGCTGTGTTTTGACATGGCTTGGTTAAAGTTTTCTTATATCAACATCTTACCTTAAGGAGCTACTCATGGCTGCACTTGTTATAGGACATATGAACCCCGATACCGATAGTATTATTTCTGCCATTGCTGTTGCTGATTTGTACACTAAACGTGGCGTGGAAGCCAAAGCCGTAGCGCAAGGCGCCCCCACCCCTGAGACGAATTTTGTTCTTGAAAAGTTTGGTTTGGCAGCGCCTGAAGTGGTAGAAGATGTTGCTGGGCAAAAAGTGGTTTTGGTGGATTTTTCTGACCTTGCACAAGGGCCTAAGGGTATGGATAGTGCAGAAGTGATAGGTATTGTTGATCACCACAAACTTGGTGATGTGACAACTTCCAATCCTTTAGAAATCTGGACATGGCCTGTGGGATGTACCGGTACTGTTATTAAAAACATGTACGATTTTTACGGTGTTGAATTGCCTAAAGGCATTGCAGGTGGTTTGTTGTGCGCCATTCTTTCCGATACCGTTATGTTCAAATCTCCCACATGCACCGACGCCGATAAAAAAGCAGTAGAAGCTCTTGCTAAGCAGTGCGGCGTTGCTGATGTTATGGCTCTTGGCATGGAAATGTTCACAGTAAAGAGTGCTGTAGACGGCGCCAGCATGGAAGATCTTGTTTTCCGTGATTACAAAGACTTTGATATGAATG
>CAYJFR010000185.1:0-4505 GCA_964369335.1 uncultured Desulfovibrionaceae bacterium
ATGGAAGGCCATATACAGCCATGCCGAAAAGTCCACGCCATATACCCACTGATAATAACGCTGACTATACAGGAAACAGGGGTCAGCATGGCTGGAGGCATAAAAGAGACTACTATAGGCACAGCCACCATAGCCGCACCTAGCCCAGCGATTCCATTAATAAAACCTGCCAAAAACCATGCAAAAAGAAAAAGTCCTTCATTGTATTCCATGAGTATAACCTATACCTAAATTTTTTTCCTCGATAATGTATGGTTTTTTGTCAAAGTAAACAAGCTTTATACGGTGAATTTTGCCCATATACGCCCTTTTTTTAGCATATGTATAATCTTTTCACAAAGAAAATGTGAGTAAGCACAAAAGACATGTCTTGCAAAAAGTTTTGTTATTATATAGCGTTGGTTATCTTAAAAATATAAAAGCATAAGGAGTTATTATGGGACTTTTTGATTCTTTGTTAGGTAATGCTGGTGAAATGGATATGGCAGCTCTTGAAAAAGAAGTGGCGAGTTTACTTGCTGACGGCGAAACCGTATTGCAAGGCTTTAAACTCATGCGCGACTTTTTTATTTTTACCAATAAGCGTATGATGATGGTAGATAAACAAGGCATTTCTGGAAAAAAAGTCAGCTATCACTCCATCCCTTACAAAAATGTTACGCAATTCAGCCTTGAGACAGGCGGCACTTTTGATATGGACGCTGAGCTTAAAATTTGGGTGTCTGGCCTTTCTGCTCCCATTGAACAAAAAATTTCTAAAGGTTGCGATATATTAGGCTTACAGCGTCAGCTTTCTAACCATGTTTTAAAGTAAAATAAATTGTTGTCATAAAAAAGGGACTGTGTAGTCCCTTTTTTTATAACAATGCATAAGATTAGAATTAACTATTTTCTTTTTGCAAATCGCGAACAATACCGCTGAGTTTATCCGTCACTACCACTAAATCCTCCACAGCAGTAGAAGACGATGTGGCGCTTTGTGCCACACTTTGCGTCAAGGAATTCATAGTATTGGCGCTGAGAGTGATTTCTTTTAATGTGCTTGATTGTTGCTCACTGGCTGTGGCAATGGAACGAACTTCTGCCGCTGTGCTTTCTACCATCTTTTCAATGTCTTCCAAAGCAGAACCCGCATTACTTGCCACAGTGGTGGAAGATTCCACAAAAAGCACTGTTTCCTCAATGGCTTCAATGTTCTCTCTAGTGCTCTGCTGAATGGTCTTGATGGTGGTATCCACTTGCTTTGTGGCTTCCATGGTTTTTTCTGCAAGCTTGCGCACTTCATCAGCTACCACAGCAAAGCCACGTCCTGCTTCGCCTGCGCGCGCCGCTTCAATGGCGGCATTGAGGGCAAGAAGATTGGTCTGATCTGCAATATCATTAATAATATTCATGATTTTACCGATATCTTCTGCACGCACACGTAAAGAGGCGAGACCTTGTTGCAAGCCAAGGGCTTTTTGCTCAATCTCCATCATACTTTGCACCAGTTCAACCACAAAACCGCGCCCTTTTTGCACTTCATTGCGCGCGTCATCGGCAAGGGAGGCTGTGCGCGAGGTGGTGCTTGCCACTATGCCTACTGCATTATTCATTTCAGAAATGGCGTCTACAGTGTAGGTCATGCGTCCTTCTTGCTCTACGCTCAAGCGCCCTGTTTCTGTGGCTTCTGCAGAAAGTTTTTGTGTGGCACTGCCAAGCTCATCCAAAATACTGCCTATATGCTTGGCTGTTTGTAAAATACCTTCACGGCGTGCCAGCTCACCTTGCTTTTTGGCTTCTTCCGCAGAGTCTAAAGCTTGGCGCGAGGTTTCTAAAGCTTCCTCAGCTTCTCGCATCTTGCTTTCAGCGGTACCAATAAGCTCTGTAAGTTTGCCTACCATACCGAGGAGGCTACGGTGTAAAACGCCCACTTCACCCTTAGAACCTCTTCCGCCCTCAACAAAGGGAGGAATGGCGTTCATATTGCCGTCTGCCACATCTTGAGAAGCTTGTACCAAAACGGCAATGGGATTGGCGATAGAACGCGCAATAACCCACGCCATACCCACAAGTAAAAGCGCTACCACAAGCCCTACTTGCCCAATGGCAATAGTAACGTCCATAGCACCAGCATACAGCTCTGCTTTTTCTTGAAGCATAATGATAGCCCAATTATTTTCTGTGGTTTTCACAGAAGCAAACATTTCCACACCGTCAAGTTCTATGGACTGAAAGCCTTGCTTCATGGACAAAAGATTTTGTAAAGGAGTTCTGGCTTCTGAAGGCAGTTCTGAAATATTTTTTCCGAGCCAGCGTTGTGCTTGTGGAGTATTAGCGCCTGAATGCTTGGGATCACCCACCACTTGCCCTTTGGCGTCAAAAAGTAACATATAGCCTGTCTTACCCACTTTAGCGGAAATAATTTGCTCTGTGATACCTTCAAGGCTGATATCAATGCCGATAACGCCAGCAGCTCTGCCTTGGGTATCGCGAACCAAACTTGTGATGGTACAGACCATTTCCCCAGTGGTGGATAAATAGGCCTCCGTAATGATGCCTTTGCCTGCGCGTATGGTCTCAGAAAACCAAGGGCGCGTGGAAGCGTCAAAACCCGTAGGCAGTGGCGTATACGGGGTGAGGGTCACAGCGCCGTCCATATTGGCGGCAAAAATCATTTTATAGCTGTCAGACATGCCCCTTATGGTAGAAAGAGTGTCAAAGACCGCTTTTTCCTCTGGCGTATAATCTTCAAGCTTAGGGGCTGCTGCGACCTTTTTGTAATTGGTCAGAGCATACATATTTTCACGAACCTTAGGCGCAGAAGATAATAATTGCGCAGCGCTGGAAACGTTTTCAAAAAAGCTGTCGGCAAAGCTGTCCATACGCTCCAATTGTGCGCTACTGTTGACTTCAAAGTTATCCACAAAAACTGTGTCCATTTTATACGATGCCGTCACAAGTACAGCGCCAATGGAAAGCACGGCCGCAAGCACCATGCCTGAGAGTATTTTTCCTTTAATAGTCATAATTATTATCCTTTTGCAAAAATGTCCTAGTATATAGCGTCTCATTTTTATTGTAGCGAGAGTTTATATAATACTTTAATCGTCTCATTATTCATAAAACTTTATATAAAAAATAAATAATTAGCCTAAATCATTGCGTAATAAATACTTTTTTGCTAATAAAAGCCCCTATGCACTTTCATATTGTAAGCCTTTTTCCTGAATTTTTCACATCCCCCTTGCAGACAGCCCTTATGGCTAAAGCGCAAGAGTCTGGAATTGTAGATTTTAGCACACATAATCCGCGTGAGTTTGGGCATGGTGTGCATAAAGCTGTGGACGATAGACCTTATGGCGGCGGCCCCGGTATGGTGTTTATGCTGGACCCGTTGGTGAAAGCATTACGTCAAATTGAAGAGAAACACAATATACAGGCTTTATCTTTTAAAAAAGAGAGTGAAAACTCACAAAATGCCTCTATAGCGCCAAAAAAACGCGGACGTATTTTAGTTATGTCTCCAGCAGGGACACCTTTCACTCAAGCTATGGCAAAAGAATTGGCGCAAGAAGAAAGCCTTACCTTGGTATGTGGGCGTTATGAAGGTTTTGACGCACGCATAGAAGAGCTTTTTCCCATAGAATATGTGAGCATGGGCGATGCTGTGCTCAACGGCGGCGAAGTTCCAGCGCTGGCTATTATAGAAGCGGTGGCGCGCCTTATTCCTGGTTTTATGGGTAAGGAAGCTTCTGGCACAGAAGAGAGTTTTTCTGCCGGTCTGCTAGAATATCCTCATTATACACGTCCTGAAGAATTTGAAGGGCACAGCGTACCGTCAGTATTGCGCAGTGGTGACCATGCGCGCATAGCTCAGTGGCGCAAAGAGGCTTCTTTGGAGCGTACTGTGCGTTTGCGCCCTGATTTATTACGAGAGACGCAACTGAACCAAAAAGACGCCGCATTTTTGGCTTCTTTACCGCGCACTTGCCCCGGAAGAAATCTGTATATAGCCCTTGTGCATCATCCTGTCATCATTGAAGGGAAAAATTCAGGAACTTCTTCTTTGACAAATTTAGATATTCACGATATAGCTCGTGTTTGTCGTACCTATGGGCTTGGCGGTTACTATGTGGTAACTCCGCTTCAAGACCAATTAGAGGTACTCCAAGGAATTTTACGTCACTGGCTTCATGGACCTGCCGGCAAAAGCCACAGAGATAGAGCTGAAGCTCTTAAACTCGTAAAACCAGTGACAAGCATTGCTAAAGCACAAGAAGACATTCTCCGACAAACAGGCACATCGCCTTTAACTTGGGGAAGTTCTGCCCAATGGGGAGCCAATAATTTAAGCCCTCAATGCCTCTCTTTTGACGAGGCACGACAAAGCTTAGAAGAAAAACCAGCTCTTCTACTCTTGGGCACAGGACACGGACTTGCGCCAGAAGTTTTGCAAAGCTGTGATGGATTTTTGCGCCCCTTACGTTTTTTGAGTGATTATAACCACCTATCTGTAAGGGCTG
>CAYJFR010000186.1:0-4471 GCA_964369335.1 uncultured Desulfovibrionaceae bacterium
GAATATTGACGCTTTTTTACAGAGTATGAAGGTGGATTTACTTATTTTTGGTATTATGAATGTGGCGGCCATAGGTTTATCTTTGGCACGTCCTCGTCAATAAGCTGTTGAAAAAATTATTTCCTCTGATACAGCGTACACAGTTGTACTGCCAAAGCATCCAGTACACGGGCAGGGTTAACATTGTATTGCAAAGCCTCTTGGGCATTATCTATATAATGGCAAAGGGTCATACGTTGTTCTGCGTCCATACCTTGTAAACAGGCAGAAAGAGGACCTCGGGTATTGAAAGAGCTTTGTTCAATGTCATTGCCTGCTAAGCTTGTAACAAGGCGCTTTTGACATAATAAAAGAACTTGCGTGGCCATTTCTGGACTGACACTGCCTTTTCCAGAAGTCATATTCCACCAGCCACTGCCTCTTTGCATAAAGGTAGCTAGTGCTGTTTCCCAAGGGGTGAGGGCTGTATCCACATGATGCGTATGCGGCCAAGGCAGGGTATACACCCAAGAGCGGGAAACCAAGGTGGGTAAAATCTGCTCTCGTTGCGCGGTGAGCAGTACAAAAATGGTGGTGGGTGAAGGCTCTTCCAACACTTTGAGTAAAGCATTGGCGGCGGCGGCGCGTGTGGTGTCTATGCCGCTGATAATAACCACGCGCTTATGGCCACTGCGGGCCGTATCTCCGATTTTACTTTTCAGTGCTTGAGCATTTTCTTTGTTAAGCGCACGCACAGGCCCAGGAGATTCAAGGTCTGCCGTGTTGGAAATACGCCCATCATAGGCTAAAACATCGCTGTGAATACGCAAACCAATACGCAAACAATCACCGCATTGCCCACAAGGTTCTGTAGAGGAAGCATTTTCAGCTAAGATGTGCGTACAATGTTGCAGGCTTGCCCACCATAAAGCCATGGCTTGCCTTTCGGCTTCGATGCCGCCTTCAAGCAAAAGCACTTGCGGTACAGCGCTGACGCCGTGTTGGAGAAGCCCCAAAAGCGTGTTGCGCGCGTGTTGGAGATGAGATTGTACAGCAGGAAAAAAGGCTTTGCGTGCATCTTCCACGCAAAGCCCCATATCTGCATCCTTAGCTACTCTAGCCATAAACCTTTTTAATTGCGAATGATGGTTGCATCGCGTTCTGGGCCTACAGAAATCATAGAAATATTCACCTTACACAATTCTTCAACGCGCTCAATATAGGCACGAACTGTAGGCGGCAAGCTGTCCCATGTGGTGCAAGCGCTGATATCTTCGGTAAAGCCGGGCATGGTTTCGTAAATAGGTTCTACTTCGCCAAGGCCACATTCCTCTTGTGGAGGAACGTTGATAATTTCGCCTTTATATTTGTAGGATGTACAAATGTGTATTTCTGGCAAGTTACGCAAAACATCAAGTTTTGTTAGGGCTATGTCTGTAAGTCCATTCAAACGAATACTCTCGCGCAAAATAACTATATCAAGCCAACCGCAACGACGGGCGCGACCAGTGGTAGAACCAAATTCATGCCCTTGCTGACGCAAAAACTCGCCTGTTTCATTTTCAAGCTCTGTGGGGAAAGGACCAGCGCCTACGCGTGTGGTGTAGGCTTTGACAATGCCCACAATACTGTCAAGCTTACGTGGTGAGCCGCCACTACCTGCAGCAGCACAGGAAGCCACAGTATTAGAAGATGTCACGAAAGGATACGTTCCGTGGTCAATGTCTAAATGGGTTCCTTGAGCGCCTTCAAAGAGTACGCGTTGCCCTTTTTCCCATGCGTCATCAAGCACAGAGGAAACATCCGCAAGGAAAGGAATCATACGCGGTGCAATACGCATCATTTGCTCAAAAACTTCATGGGCATTAAGAGGTTGAGCTTTATAAAGATTGGTAAGAAGAGCGTTTTTCTCTTCTAAAGCCGCAATGATTTTAGCGCGTAAAAGTTCGGGTGTGGTCAAATCCACAGCGCGAATACCTACGCGAGAGACTTTATCTTCATAACAAGGGCCGATGCCACGACCGGTGGTGCCGATTTTTTTACCAGCTTTAAATTCTTCACGCGCTTTATCAAGGGCTATATGATAAGGCATGATAAGATGTGTTTTTTTGCTGATTTTAAAGCGTTCAGGTGTAATGGAAATACCTTGTTTGGCGAGTTTATCCATTTCTCCTTCAATGAGGACGAAAGGATCACAGACAACGCCGTTGCCTATGCAGCAAATTTTATTGTCATGTAAAATGCCAGAGGGGATAAGGTGTAAGATGGTTTGCTCATTGCCCACTTTGATGGTGTGACCGGCATTATTTCCGCCCTGAAAGCGAACAATAACGTCCATTTGGCTACTGAGCAAGTCTACGATTTTGCCCTTACCTTCATCGCCCCACTGGGCGCCTACTATAACTACATTTGACATATATTTACCTCATGTATGTACTGCCATAAGCTTTTACGCAAAATATTGACACAAAGCTTTTGAAAGCTACGCTATAGATGTTTGCAAGTCAAATAGACATATGTCTTGCTTCCAATATCTTGCTAGAAAAAAACCGTGCTAGCGAGGGGTTTTAGGCTTAAAAGTAAGCTGGTTAGCCTTAACTTGTTCTTCAGGCTCTGGTGTTTTGGGTACCACGTCTTTTTCTAAACTAAAGTTTGACCTATAACCATCGGCATGTTCTGGGCGCATTTGCATGCCCCAATGATGATTAAAAAGTTGATTTTTCCAACGTTTAGCTTGAATGAAAGAAAATACAAGAGCAGCTTCTTCCCAGCGTTTAGTGGGTTCAAAGCGATGTACTTTTTCTGCGTAGCTGTCCCAAAGTGCCATAAGTGAGGCTTCGTCAAGGGCGTCCAACTGACGCGCAAGTTTGTGTAAAAGCTGTTCCATATATTCTCCAAAATGCAAGCTAGGCTAGTGAAAACGCCCTTTTTGTTCACATACAAGAAGGGCAAGAATGCTCTATGCGCAAAAGCGCAAAGTATCACTTTAAAAACATAACAGAAAATATCACAAATGCCAAGCTGTGGAAAAGGGAAATCGTACTTTTATGCTATCAATTTTTTAGCAAAAAAAGTGAGAAAATGAAAATTGCATGTGTGAGCGCCTTGTGCTATCTGTTGTTCTTTATTGTCAATGGCATGCAGGATAAAAGTTTCAACACAGCTACACTATTTAAAGAGGATATTATGAGCGACTTAAAAGACATGTATAAAAAGGTGCAAAAAGATGCCTTCCCCGATACCATGACCATCACCATTGGTGAAGAAAGTATGGTATATAAAAAACGTACATGGACTATAGATAATGAAGAAAAAGGCTTACGTTATGGGGAAAATCCCGATCAACCTGCCGCTCTTTATCAAATGGTGGAAGGCAGCATAAGCTGTGGTGGCTTAATATGGCGTGGCCCAGAGCAGGGTATTGTTTCTTCCATGACCGAAACAGACATGATTCAAGCGGGGAAACATCCTGGTAAAACTAACTTGACTGACGTGGATAACGGCGCCAATATTTTGCAATATCTCGCTCAATATCCCGCGGCCATTATTCTTAAGCATAATAATCCTTGCGGCGCCGCATGGTCGCGCGAAAGTATCGGCGATGCCCTTGAAAAAGCTTTTTGGTGTGACCGTATTGCCGCTTTTGGCGGTGCTGTGGTGGTGAACCGTGAGCTTGATATGCGTGCAGCTCAGCTTATTGCCGAAAATTATTTTGAGGTTGTAGCCGCTCCTGCCTATGCGGAAGGTGTGCTTGATGTGTTGAAAACACGTAAAAATCTACGCATTATTCAGCTTTCTGGTTTGGCTCGTCTTGAAGAGTTGGTGAAATCCTCCTTCCTTGATATTAAGAGTCTTTCTGACGGCGGGCTTATTGTGCAAAAATCTTTTGTTAACCGCATTACATCCCCTTGTGATTTCCTTTCTGCCACAGCAACAACTAAGGAAGGTTCTACCGTTACCGCCCGTAAGCCCACAGCGCAAGAAATGGACGATTTATACTTTGCGTGGGCTGTAGAGTCTGGTGTGACTTCCAATTCCATTATTTTTGCCCGCAATGGTGCCACCGTCGCCATTGGTACAGGTGAGCAAGACAGAGTAGGTTGTGTGGAGCTTGCCATTCATAAAGCTTATACAAAATTTGCTGATACTTTGTGCTTTAGAGAGCAAAATATGACTTTATATGAGTTGAAGCTCAAAGCGGCGCAAGATGAAGAAGCGGCAAAAATTTTGGCAGACATTGAAGCGCGCACTAAGGAAGCTCATGGTGGGCTTGCCGGTTGTGTATGTATTTCTGACGGATTTTTCCCTTTCCGTGACGGTGTAGATGTGGCTATGGCAGAGAAAATCACAGCCATAGGACAGCCTGGCGGTTCCATGCGCGATTTTGAAATTATCGGTGCTTGTAATGAGCAAAGCCCACAAGTAGCTATGGTGTTTACGGGGCAGCGTTCCTTTAAGCATTAGAGTTTTTTGTGGGGGGAAGGAGGGCTTT
>CAYJFR010000187.1:0-4428 GCA_964369335.1 uncultured Desulfovibrionaceae bacterium
GGTTATCTCTGCGTCAGATTTCATGCGCTTTTTCGGTCAAATACCAGAAGAGTATATTCCCTCAAAGCGCACTCATCTTTCTTGATATAACACGAAAAATCATTTTATATGAACACTCTCTAGTATTTGGGTTTACGCAGGGCGCTTTGAATTTGAGCGCACAAAAAGGTTTCTATGAGTACAAGAACATTCGGCTATACTATGGCCATTTTAGCTGTTGTCATTTGGGCGGGAAATTTTGTGGCGGCAAGGGCCATTGCCTTTTCTATCCCTCCTGTACAGATGAATTTTTGGCGCTGGGCTCTTGCCTTTGTGTGTATTCTTCCTTTTGCCTTAAAAACATGGCGTGAAGATTGGCCCATCATCAAACAGCATTGGCTGTATATTGCCGCTGTGGGTTTTGTGGGTGTCACTTGTCTTAACGCTTTCTTTTATAAGGCGGGCAGTACCACCAGCAGTATAAATATGGTGCTTTTTGTGCCCTCGGCGCCCATTGTTATTATGCTTCTTTCGCGTATTTTTTGCGCAGAGCCCATCACATGGCGACGGCTTGGCGGCTTAGGCTTTATTTTAGCAGGGCTTTTGCTGTTGGTTTCTCGTGGTGATATAAACAATATATTACAATTACGTATAAGTAGCGGCGACCTTTGGAGCATTGCTGGCGTTATAAGCTTTGGCGTATATTCTTTTATTACGCGTTATCGCCCACAAAATATCTCTGCCAGCAGTTTTCTGACTGCTTCTTTTGCGTGGGGGCTTCTCTTGAGCCTACCTTTTCTTGTTTGGGAAATGCGCGTTTTACCTGCGCCTACATGGAGTACTGACGTATATATAGCTATTGCCTATGCTGGCATTGGTTGTTCTAGTATTGCCTACCTCTTATGGACAAAAGCCATTGACTCCATTGGTCCTGTCCCTGCCGGAATGATTTATTATTCTATTCCCCTCTTTACTGCCTTGGAAGGCGTGCTTATTTTAGGGGAGAATGTAAACTTTTTACATATTTTGGGCGGAGGGCTTATGCTGACAGGCATGGTGCTCGCAACCCTTCCTAAAAAGATGGCAACATCGTAACTATGGCTTAAACCGCGCTTACACAAAATCGGGATACCCTTCACGCTCCATGCAAAGTTTTATGTATATTTTATATGACTTGAGTCTTTGCTGGCGAGTATACACGCAGAGGGGGTACTCACTTTTGTGAGGCGCCTATCTTGTATTGTCTGCAATTATAAAGGAAAAATATGAACGAACATTACACACTCTCTCAAGGGAAGTTATTGGTTCGTAGACCTTCTGGAGTACCTGCTTTTGTTAAAGTTCTTTTGGTGTTGCTCTGCATAGGTCTTGCGGGAGGAGGCGGTTTTTATTATGCATGGAAAAAATATGCACAACCGCCCAATACTCATTTAATTACCATAGACGATTATAATAATTACTTGGAAATTGAGCGCACTCTGCGTACCACCTTAGAACAAAATATTAAAAAGAAAGAATATGTGCTTGACCATGAACGCTTAAAAACGGTGTTTAATGAGGTGTTTCCTAGCGTGCGTATTGATGAAACGCTTAAGGATACGTATATTGCCTCTGTGGCAAAATGGGGCGCGGAATACTCTATTCCTCCTTTGCTGATTTTAAGTATTATTTGGCGCGAGAGTCATTTTGATGCTTCTACACATTCTTCTGCCAATGCCCGCGGTCCTATGCAAGTTATTTATAAATATCACGATGAAAAGCTTAAGCGTATAGGCAAGAAAGAAATGGATTTGCACGATGTGGACACGGGCATACGTGTAGGAACAGAGATTATGCGCGAATATTTTGACCGCTTTGACCAAGATATTTTTAAGACCATGAAAGCCTATGTGGGGGGAACGCATAAGACCTATGCTCAAGATATTTTGACGCGCTATTTTCGAGCGCGTATGATGGTGGAAGAGACACGGGGTAAATAACCCTAAAGCATAAAAAAAGCCCGCTCTCTGCAAAGAAAGCGGGCTTTAATTTTATGCTTTTTCTATGCCAGTTAGATATAGAAAATAAAGGTCATAACGGCGAAGAGCGGTACGAGGATACCGAAGGACCAAGCCATATAACCGAAGAAGGAAGGCATGGTAACGCCTTGGTCTTCTGCAATGGAGCGTACCATAAAGTTAGGTGCGTTACCAATGTAGCTGTTAGCACCCATGAACACCGCACCGGCAGAAATGGCGGTCAAGGTCATGGCAAGCTCACCCATAAGTTGTACAGCATCACCACCAGCAGTATTGAAGAATACAACGTAGGTGGGGGCGTTATCAAGGAAGCTGGAGAGCATACCTGTGAGCCAGAAGTACATGTAGTTTACAGGCTGACCATCAGCACCGGTTACCATGCGGATAAGCGGAGCAAGAGCGCCGTCTGTACCGGCTTTAAGGATGGCGATGGCAGGAATCATGGATACAAAGATACCAAAGAAGAGCTTGGCAACTTCTTCGATGGGGGCCCAGTTAAAGCCGTTCAAATCGCGGTTTTCCTTGGTGGTGAACTTTAAAGAAAGACCAGCAACCACTAAGAGTAAAACGTCGCGTAGGATGTTTTGACCTTGTAAAGGTGTTCCGTAGACGTTGATAACTTCGCCAAAGTTGAAGGCAGGTAGGCCGGACATAAGTACGCAAAGAACAAGACCAGCAAGGAAAATAAGGTTGATTTTACCGTCAAGACCGAGCTTTTCGTTGCTTACGTTGGCAGGTACTGGAGAGCCTTCTTTCTTGTAAAGGAAAGTATCAAGTACGAAGTAAATGGCAAGCAATGCAATAGAAAGGAAGATCATTTGAGTAAGCAATGCGCCTGTGGTCCAGAAGAAGCTTACGCCTTTCAAGTAGCCAAGGAAGAGTGGCGGGTCACCAAGAGGTGTTAAAGAACCACCAATGTTCGCTACAAGGAAAATAAAGAACACAACGGAGTGTGTTTTGTATTTACGGTGCTCATTGGCGCGGATTAAGGGGCGAATAAGCAACATGGCGGCGCCAGTTGTTCCCATCCAGCTAGCAAGCAAAGTACCGATAAGCAAGATGGCTGTGTTGACCATAGGTGTTCCCACAAGAGAACCAGTCAAACGCACACCGCCAGCAACGGTAAAGAGCGCAAAAAGTAAGATAAGGAAGGATACATACTCTAAGAGCATAGTATGTAAAAATTCGTACAATGTGATAGAAAATCCGTAGACAATGGCGCAAGGCACTAAAAATGCTAAAGCCCAGAACACAGAGATTTTACCGAAGTTGTGATGCCAAAAATGTGGCGCTGCTACAGGAAGAATAGCAATGGATAAAAGCATGCAGGCAAAAGGGACAACCCAAAGAGCTGAAAGCTCTGCCCCAGGAATGTGGGCATAGTCTCCGGCAGCCAGTGCCAAAGAGGGTAAAAGTGTGGTTAAACAGGCAAAAAGCATTGCAAGTGGCTTTGTCATAGTCTCCTCCAATAAAATATAAATATTGCCATGGATAATAGCTGTTTAGGAAGTTTTTGGCAAGTATAATCTTAGATAAAAATACACTTTTATGAGAAAGTGACTCCTCTTTTAAGTATAGTTAAGTGAAATATAACGTAAAAGCAAAACTTGCCTTTATGAGTTTTTTTTGCCACAAAGAGCCAGAAGGAGTTTTCAATGTCTACAAATGTCTCTACTCAAACTTGTCAGTCTGCCGATGAAGGGCGTCAACGTACTGAAGAACGTCGTGCTCGTATTGAGCGTGTCTTGTCACAACGCCAGCCTGACTTGACCCTTGTGCTTGCCAATATTCATGACCCGCATAATGTTTCTGCCATCTATCGCTCATGCGACGCTTTTGGCGTGCCAGAGGTGCACCTGTATTATACAGACACCCCTTTTCCTGTACTAGCCAGAAAGACATCAGCTTCGGCCAGAAAGTGGGTGGACTCGGTACGTCACTCTGATAAAGCCAGCCTGTTTGCCGTTCTTAAAGGGCAGGGAATGCAAATTCTTGCTACAGCGTGTTCTCCCACAGCAAAGCCTTTGAGTGAATGGGATTTGAGCAAGCCTACAGCCATCATCATGGGTAATGAGCACAGCGGCGTGGCGCCAGAGCTAGCAGACGGCATTGACGGTGAAGTATATATTCCCATGCGTGGTATGATTCAGAGTTTCAATGTGTCTGTGGCGGCGGCCATACTCTTAGGGGAAGCTTCGCGTCAGCGCGACCTAAAAGGCATGTATGAAGAGACCAGCTACAGCCAAGAGGAATATGAAGCTAAGGTTTCTGCGTGGCTTGAGAAGTAAAGCGTGCTTATTGTGTCATTAATGTGAAAAAATATGCGTTAATAAATCAGCACTATGTAAACAAATTGTTACAAAGTGGAATTTTTCCCTTGACCTTGGTGTGCTTTTAGCCCATATTGCGCTTCCGCCGTCGGCAACGGGGG